>DATCFQ010000168.1:0-4577 GCA_036509495.1 Caulobacteraceae bacterium | reverse complement strand
GCACAGCATCCCCTACGTCTATCTGGGCTACTGGGTGCAGGGCAGCCCCAAGATGGACTACAAGGCGCGCTTCCGCCCCATCGAGGTGCTGCAGGGCCAGACCTGGGTGGTGCTCTCCGAGCGCGAACGGCGCGGGGGCGGGTTCAAGGGGTAGATGTGGAGCCTCAATAGGTTGTCCTGATCCAAGCCGAGTCGGCTGATGGGTGTCTGTGACTTTATCCCGCCGTGCGGTCGATGCCAGTTGTAGCGATGGATCCAGGCGGGCAGCTCGGCGGCTCGGTCATCTGAGGTTTGGTAGGTTTTCGCGTAGGCCCACTCTCGCAGAGCGGTCTGGATGAAGCGCTCGGCCTTGCCGTTGGTCTTGGGGGTGTAGGGCTTGGTGCGGATGTGCCTGAGACCCAGGGCGGCGCAGGCGTCGCGGAAGGCGTGGGATTTGTAGCAGGCGCCGTTGTCGGTCATCACCCGGGCGACGGTGACGCCGAGGCTCTTGTAGTAGGCGACGGCCGTGTTCAGGGCGGCGACGGCGCTCTGCTTCTTCTCGTCGGGGAACACCTGGCTGCAGGCGATGCGCGAGGCGTCGTCGATGCAGACGTGGACATATTCCCAGCCGACGCCGCGGCTGTTGCTCTGGCCGGTGCGGTCGCCGGTGATGCGGTGGCCGGGCTTCTCGAAGCGGCCGAGCTTCTTGATGTCGAGGTGGATCAGCTCGCCGGGATGCTCGCGCTCGTAGCGGACCACCGGCGCGGGCGGGTCCAGGTCCTTGGCCCGGCTAAGGACAGCCGCCCGCAGAATGCGGCTCACCGTGGCCGGCGAGACCCCGGTCTCCCTGGCGATATGCCGGCCGCAGAACCGTTGGCGACGAAGGACGATGACCCGATCCACGGTCTCGGCCGGCGTCGGCCGATGAAGCCTGTGAGGACGCGACGAGCGATCCGCCAGACCGGCCGGGCCTTCCGCCTCAAAGCGCTTCACCCATTTGCCGACCGTCTTGGCGTCGACCCCGAAGGCCGTGGCCACGGCCTTAGCCGGCTGTCCCGAGCGCACCCGCCGCACCAGCTCGGCTCGACTGTGCGCCGTCAGCCGGGCATTCTTGTGCACGTTCATCCGACCCCCTCCTGAGACCCTGTAGCTTCGCAACCACAGCTTCCCCGGTCAGGGTCGGATGGACAACCTATTGAGAACTCACACCTAGAGCGCCGACATCTCCTCGGCAAGGCTGCACGCTCCGCGCGAACCCGTCACGCCCTCCTGCGGTTCGCCCCCGGGTTCGATCGACCTCAAAAACTAGAGGGCAGAGAACAGCGCCCGGCGGCGTCAGCGCTTCCTCAGATTTCCCATGCGCATTCGACCGCCCAGGAGTTCGTCGAGCGCATCGCCGAGATCCCCGAGGCGATCTCCTGCTACATCGTCTCGGGCAGCTACGACACGATCCTGCACGTGGCGGCCAAGGACAGCGCCGCCGATTCCGAGATCGTCTTTTTCAAGCTGCGCCAAATCCCGGGCGTGAAGGACGTGCGCTCCAGCTTCCTGATGGGACGATCAAGGAGAGCCGCGGTCTGCCGGCGCTCGGGGCCCAGGGCGCCTGAGGCACGTCGCAGTTGCACTTGTGACCAATCTTCAGGTCTCCTCCAGCACACGGACCGGGCTCACGAACCGACCGGCCACGCTTCCATCCCTCAAGTAGATCCAGAGTTCTACGGCGTGGCCTTCGCGAGCCAACACGTCCAGGCGATCCCGCGCCGCCAATTCGGCCTGGGCGCCGCCCAAGAAGGATTCGTCGGTGCCGGCGGCCTCATCGGTGACAGTCCAACTTGCTCCGCTTGGGCGGACAGAAATCACGCGCACCATTACGTCTCTCCAAGTCGCTTAGCCTGGCGTGAAATAGGGTCCGTCCTTTACGCCGTGATGACCACTGGCTGACGGCCTGGTCGATGTCGGGCCCGGCAGTTCTCCCGGATCGAGGCTTGTTGCAGGAGCGCCACCTAACCGGCGGCGGACCGGTCGGACGGCGGGATTCTCTTGTTACGGTCATGCAACCTTTTCGGGGCGGCTGAGGCGTGCTGGGCCGTTGGAGCCGCGCCCACTTGCCTTCCGCCCCGACCTTGGCGATCGGTCGGGGGGCTTGGACGATCGTGGCCGTTCGGTGCACCGTGCGCAGATCCGGCGCCCGTGGCGCTCGAGCTCTGCGCCTGCTGCTCCACATGGCGGGCGGCGGGCGGGGCTTGGTCTATCGCGGAGCGATGCGCCGCTCGCGCTCTGATGAGCCACTGGTCGGCGTTCCGACGCATCGACTCTTGCGTGCGTTGGTCCACTCTCTGGTCGTTTTGGTCCAGAATTCCGGTGAGCCGGCCACGATCATAGGCATAGGAATAGCCGCCCTGCCGCACCAGATAGGGCGTGTCCTGGCCCGGCTGGTAGAAGTAGGTCCGGCCCCCTTCGGCGACGCGGAGCCCGCGCGAGGGGTCCTCCGCCGCTCTGACCGTCCGGCCGTCCTGGCTCGCGTCATACCTTTGGATGGCCGGGGACGGCGCTGACACGCTCTGGTCCAGCGCGTTGGCGGCTTGCGCCGCTCGCTGGGGATCGGCAAGGGGCGCCGCCGCGCCAGCGGTGGCCGCGGCGAGGTTCGATCCCTGAGTCGGCGATGACTGCGACGGCGCGGACGGGAGATTGTTCGAGCGATTGCAAGCGCCGAGGAGCGCCAGGGCGCCCGCGCAGGCGGACACCATCAGAATTCGTCGCATTGGTAGACACTCCCGTTGGTCCCCCAGGGCCGAACGTCCGACCCGCCTTAAGGGTCCGCGCGGGTTCGCGCCAAATGCTGCAAGGTGCGCCCCGCCGGCAGCGGGCCCACCTGAGATGTGCGCCGATTACAAGCGTGATCCACCCCTACAAGATCCAGCGCTATCGCACTCTCCCCACGGATGGCGGGCGCACCCTGTTCTTCGGGATCGACCAAGAAAGTTTAGGATTTCCTTCGCCATGTACGTGCTTCTCTAGCCACAATGGGGTGGTGATCGATGCCGCTGAACCTCCTTCTCGTCGACGACAATCCAAGAATTCGCCAACTCCTGCGCACCATTCTGGGCGAACTGGACGATATCCAGATCCGGGAATCCTCGGACGGCCGTGCGGCCATCGAAGCCTGCTCCGTTTGGAAACCAGATATCGCCATCGTCGACTGTGAGATGTCGCCCATGGATGGGCTTGAGTTCACGGAGAGAGTGCGCGCCGGGGCCACACCAGTTCCTGCAAACCTGCCGATCATCATGATGACCGGCCACGCTGAGGTCCAACGAGTCATGCGCGCGCGCGAAGTCGGGGTCTCGGACTTCATTGCCAAGCCGCTATCGGTCGGTGCGGTGCTCGGGCGGCTACAGCGCACCTTGAGCGCGAATGCACATCAAAACCGTGACGGCCGGATCGCCCGCTCCCCATACGTCTTACTATCTGAGTGCTGATGGGCCTGCCACCGAGCGCCGGACGTTTCGATCTTCAACTTCGGGTGGAACTCAGCCATTGGCCGCGCGTCCGAGAGCGGACCTCAATATGGCCGATGATCACAGCTGCCCTGGCGCGATGGTGGGCTCGGCAACTCAACGGTCTCCTTCGGTTCTGGCGCTCACGACTACCTGGGTCGTCCCTCGGTCGATCCGGATGCTGCTGATGGGCTACCGTTACGGCAGCGCTTCATCAACTTGTTGATCAGGAGCATGACTGCTTCGCCGCCGCCCGAAGTTAGCGCTTGCCCCCCGCCCCGCCGGGTTCGTACCCTCGGAATGGAGTAGAGGAAGGGACGTGCATGCCCGACAATGACTCATCGGAATCTCCGCCGGTAGCGAATCCTACGCATGTCGAAGACGTGAATGCGCCAATCGTATACTCGGACTTTTGCATGGGGGGAGGCCCCATGAACGGAGATAACGTGGCCCTAACCTTCGTCAGCAGGATCATGGACCACCGCCACAATCCGCCGACCAACCTGGACGTCACCGTATTGCGGCTCGTAATGCCACGCGAAGCGCTCAGAGCTACGGCCTTGTTCATCGATAAACTGCTCGTTGACATGGAAGCTGGGAGCACGCCCTCGGCGACCAACACGCGGCTTAACTAGGCAGCTTCTACCAATCACGCCGGAGCACGCATCTTCAGAACCCCAATCGGCCAGTCTTGAGCGCTGCTTTTGTCCCCGCGACCTTCCCCGGATGCAGACAGCGAGCGCTGGCCTGGGATGTAGATGCGGCAGGGCAAAGCAGCACGAGCCGGGGCTAGCTAGCTCCGCCCCCCGGGCGCTCAGGCTGCCTGCCCTCCAGGCGGCTAGCCGAACCTTCCGACGACCGCGATTAGACGACAGCCTCGGTCGATCTCGCCCGTTGGTCTCAGGACTGAAAGCGGTCCGTGATCCGCCGCAAATGGACCGCTGGCAAGCCTCCGCGCCAGCGCCATCAATGCGCGAGCGATCGAGGTTTTCCCCTGGCGAATCTCAGGCAAAATGGCCATGGGTCGTCCAGTGACCTTCCGCCCGATCACACTCACACACGGCATCGGCGGAGCTGGGCGGCCCACCGTCTGGATCCAAG
>DATCFQ010000167.1:0-2405 GCA_036509495.1 Caulobacteraceae bacterium | reverse complement strand
CCAACTGGGCCGGCAAGCTGGGCCTGCCCGGACCCTGGGGCGGGGTGCTGAAACAGATGCCGGCGCCGTGGTTCAAGATCGACGTCTGCGACAAGGCGCTGAACAAGGCGGCCAAGGGCCTGAAGATCGAACTCGCGCAGGTGATCGACCTCGACGCCGCGCGTCTGGAGCCAGCGCAAGCGGCATAGGGGAGGGCCAGATGGCCACATGGATTGAAGTCGAGACGCCGTCTGGCGAGCGCGAGGCGATCAACGCCGACCTGGTGCAGCGCGTGCGCGTGTTCGACGGGGTGACGCGCCTGGTGTTCCGGGCGATGCCGGGCGGCTTCGATGAGATCCAGGTCAAGGGCCTGCCTCGCCAGGTCCAATTACGATTGGCGATCGGGGCGGATTGGCCGCGCGAGGACGACAAGGTCATCAGTGGCGCCCCACGCGAAAGGGGCCGCACCAAAGCCGGCGCGGTCCCTCCAAAATCGCCACAGACGAGGTCTAAGGCCGTGCGAAAGGCCTGAGCGCCTCGCAGATGGCCGCCAGACGCTCCTGGAGCGCCGCCAGCAGCCCGGCGGCGGCGGGATAGTCCTTCCCCTCGCGCGCCGCCGCCCGCACCCGCCTGACGGTGCGCTCGTTGGTTCCGGTGAGCCTCGCCAGCGGCGCCGCCCATTCCTCGCCGAACAGCTCCAGGCCGACGGCGGACAATCGCTCGGCGGTGGTGCGATAGCCGGCCGGACGCTTGGCGCCCGGCGGCGCTCTCGACAGATCGTCGGCCATCAAAAGAGCTCCTGTTGCGCCCGCGCAGTCTCGTCGAACAGACCCCCGCTCGGCAAGGCCGCATGCCCACGCCGAGCCGCCTTGCGGGCCTGCAGCGCGGCCAGGTCGCGCGCAGCGGCCGACACGGGCTCCACGCCGGGAATAAGCGCCTGGGTCGCCTCGCCATCGGCGAGGCGCACCAGCTCGGCCTGGCATCGCTCGTCGCGGATCTGACGACCCTCCGCCGTGGCCCACGCGCGCCACGCTCCCACGATCTGGTCGTGTTGAGCGCCAGCTCGCGGCACGTCGCGGATGCCAACCAACACATCACCCTCATCCACGGCTAAGGTTGTGCGGCCTGGATTGGTCTCGTGATCCAGGATCACCAGGTCCGCCCCGTCGGCGCCAAAGCATCGGCTCCAGACGATGGGCTTGCGGCCGGTGCTGCAGCCGCGGCCGCCTTCGATTACGCGGAGGTGCATGGCTCAGCCCTCCAGGATTTCGAGTTCGCTGGCGAGCCAGCCGTGGATCACGAAGCGTTCGCCAGTCTCGTCATCGGTGAGCGTGAACGCGCCGTCCAGGTCCGCGTCGTCATCGACCGTCCCCTCAAAATCGTACTGTCCATCGCTGACGTAGATGCGCATTTGTCGGGTCCTTTCCCTGCACGCTCTCGACCCATGCCAAGAGCGTAAGTGTCCGTTTAGCGGACAGTTGGCGCGGCTGTCAACCCTCTATGGTCAACTTGCATCGGACAGCGTGAGGCGCGCGCAGCGCCTCGCGCGGTGCGTCCGATGCTCCGCCTGTATCGCCTCGCCCCAACCCCGACCCCGGCGCGATGGCGCGGCGTTCATCCGACCCCGACCCTTCCGGCTTAGCATGAAGTCGGGCGTGCGGCCTGGGTCGCAACCGTCCAACCGTCCAACCGGAGAGCCTCGCGGCACGGTTGGTGCGAAGCCGAGCCAGATCAACGGCTTGGGTCTGTTCCAACCAAACAACCAACCAACCGCCGCGCGCGCCTGTAGTGGATTGTCGCGTCGCCTCAATCTCGCACACAGGCGACCCTTTGCCGGTTGGTTGGTTGTTCGGTTGTGGGGGTTAATAGGTCTCTGAAAAGGCGAGGAAATAGGGTAAAAATGATCCAACCGCCGCACAACCGGCCGGTTGGACGGATTTAATATCGGGGAAATACAGATGGCCGAGACGCTGGCCCTCACAAGCCCAACTCCGCGGCGTCGGGGGCGGCCGCCTGGGTCGGGCAATCGGCGGTCGATGGACCTGGGCAAGTACGTCGCGGCGACGTTCGGGGGGATGACGCCGGGCCAGCAGGCGGCCGAGCTGGCGATGGTCAAGCCCTCGGAGATCAAGCGGGCGCGCCAGGACGCCCTCGAGCTCGGCATTCCCGATCGCGGGCTGCCGCCGCTGCAGCTGGCCATGGTGGTGAAGGCCGAGCGCCTGGCCAAGGCGCTCCAGATCCCGCGGGCCGAAGCCTGGGCGGCGTTGCACAAGGTGCTGTTCGAGCTCATGCCCTACATCCACCAGAAGCTGCCGCCGAAGGCCGATCCGGGCGCCGTGGCGGACCTGCCGCACGTCTTCCTGATCCCCGGCGAAGCGCCGCCGGGGTCGCTGCAGCAGGCCGACGATGGCGAACAGGCGGCCATT
>DATCFQ010000166.1:0-6058 GCA_036509495.1 Caulobacteraceae bacterium | reverse complement strand
CGGCGGCGACTTCCGGCTCGACCGATTTCAGCCGGCCCTCGACCGCCAGGACCAGCGACTTCTTCTGCCGCGTCAGCCGCGAGCCCCACGGGCCGTCGCGCGACAGGTCCAGCGACTCGTCGAACTCCTGGATTTCCAGCGAGGCGATGCGCACCGCCGTGCCGGCGAGCAGGCCGCCCGGGCAGCCCTGGTCGGCGTTGAAGACGCTCACGCGCTTGAGCTGGGCGTCGATGTCCTCCAGCAGCCGCTCGCCGAACACCGCCAGCTCGGAATTGGCCACATAGCGGTCGTCCGGCCGCTGCATCACCGCAGACACCAAGCGCAGGATCGCCCACGGCTCTTCCAGGTGGGCGTAGAGGATCTCCAGCAGGCGCGGGCCACCGTCCTCGGCCACCGCGACGGCGTCGTTGAAGGCCAGGCGCGCGGCGACGATACGCTCGTCGTTCAGGCGGCCCAGCCACTCGTGCATGCGGTCCAGGGCCGCCCGGGCGACCGGAACCAGATCGAGATAGGCGGCGAACCGGTCGGCGCCGCCGGCCTCCTGGTCGAGCTTCGCAGCGGCGGCGGCATAGGCGTCGTTGGCCCGGGTCCTGAGCCCCAGCACAGCCTCGATACAGAGCGCGTCGTAGATCGACTCCGGCGGGGCCTCGAAATAGTGCGGGTCGGCGGCGGCGAGGGCCAGGGCGACATTGGCGCCGCCGGACGCCTTCAGCCCGCGCCAGAGGCCGCTGAGGGCCCCGGCCGGGAAGGTCACGCCGCCGAGCTTGGCGCGCGCCGGAGCGCAGAGCGGGATGAGCGGGCGGAAGACGGCGTTGCGGGCCCGGCGGTCGAGCGCCTCGGCCGCCACCATCTGCTGGATGGCCCGCTTGGTTGCGTGACCGCCCGAGCCGGCGGAGAGGGTTTCCTCCAGGTCGCGCACGGCCCCGTCGGGCGCCGCGCTCAACAGCGCGCGGACGGTGGCGAGCTGACTCTCCGACAGTTGGCCCATGGACGCCTACAAGGCTCCGGTGACGACGCGTCAGTGTGCTGAACGCGAGTTAAGGCTTTGCGAAGTCAGGCAAACCGGCCGGCTCAGGCCCGCGGCAGCTCGATCGAGACCTTCAGCCCGCCGTGCTCGGAGGCGTCCAGGGCGATGCGGCCGCCATAGGCCCGGACCAGTTCGTCGACGATGGACAGGCCGAGTCCCGAGCCTGGAGCGCTCTCGTCCAGGCGCGCGCCGCGCTTCAGCACTTCGCCCCGGCGGTCGGGGGGCAGGCCGGGACCGTCGTCCTCGACCACCAGCCGCAGACGCTCGTCCGAGATCGGCTCGGCGTAGGCCCAGACCGCGCGGCGACACCACTTGCTGGCGTTCTCCATGACGTTGCCGGCGATCTCGAGCAGGTCCTGGCGTTCGCCCTGGAAGCCGAGGCCGTCCTCGGCGATCCAGTCGATCATCACCCGCTTGTCCTCGAAGATACGCTCGAGGGTGCGGGCCAGCTCCTCCAGGGCCGGGGCCACGCTGGTGCGATCACGCGAGCCCTGGGCGCGGGCGGCTGTGCGGGCGCGGCGCAGGTGATGGTCGACCTGGGTGCGCATGGTCTCCGCCTGGCGGGCGACCAGCTCGGCCAGCGGCCCCGGCGCGCGGGCCGCCTCGGCCAGCATCACCGACAGCGGCGTCTTCAGGGCGTGGGCGAGGTTGCCGACGTGGGTCCGCTGCCGGTCGACGACCTCCTGGTTGTGGGCGACCAGGGCGTTGAGTTCGTGGGCCAGGGGCTCCAGCTCGGCCGGATAGCCGCCGGCCACGCGTTCCGAGCGGCCCTTGCGCACCTCCATGACCTCGCGCCGCAGGTCGAACAGGGGCTTCAGCCCCACCCGCACCTGCAGGATCACCGCCGCGATCAGCAGACCCCCGGCGACGATCAGCAGCGCCGCGGTGCGGATGGCGAAGTTGCGCACGTCGCGGTTCACCGGCGAGCGGTCCTCGGCGGCCATGAACACCACCGGCGTCTGCAGCCCGGGCAGGCTGCGGGCCAGGGCGATGACGCGCAACGGCTCTCCCTGCGGCCCTTTGGCGTCGTAGTGGAGGGTCGCGCCCGGCGTCAGGGCCGAGAGATCGGCGGGACCGGCGAGGTCGCTGTCCCACAGCGAGCGCGAGCGCGAGCCGGCCAAGGCGTGCAGCTTGCCGCCAGCGACCTCGGCGAGCTCCCAGTATCGGCCCGAATAGACCCGCGACGCCCGCACGTCGGTGAGCGATGGGGGCGTCGCCTGGCCCTGATCGATGGTGGTCCCGGCGTAGAGGCCGTCGGCCATGTCCTTCAGCCCCGCGTCGAAGCGGCTGAGCGAGGAGGCGTAGAAGATGAAGGTCAGGAAGGCGAGGGTCACGGCCAGGACCACCAGGCTCCAGGCCGCGGCCAGCCAGATGAGCCGCCCGACCAGCGAGGGCGGACGGCGGCTCCCCGGCCGTCTGAGCCGCGGCTTCACGCCTCCGCGGTCTCGCCCTGCAGCGGGCAGAGCCGATAGCCCAGGCCGCGCACCGTCTCGATGCGATCAGGGCCGATCTTCTTGCGCAGGCGCCCGACGAACACCTCGATGGTGTTGGAATCGCGGTCGAAATCCTGGTCGTAGAGGTGCTCGACCAGCTCGGTGCGGCTGATCACCCGGCCCTGGTGCATCATCAGATAGTGCAGCAGCCGATACTCCAGCGAGGTCAGCCGCAGCGGCTCGCCATTGACCGAGGCGCGCGCGGCGCGGGGGTCGAGCCTCAGGGCGCCGCAGACCAGGGCGGGCGAGGAATGGCCGGCGGCCCGGCGCAGCAGCGCGCGCAGCCGGGCCAGCAGCTCCTCGGTATGGAACGGCTTGGTCAGGTAGTCGTCGGCGCCGGCGTCGAAGCCCGCCACCTTCTCGCTCCAGGCGCCCCTGGCGGTCAGGATCAGCACCGGCGCGGCCATGTTCTCCTTGCGCCAGCGCTCCAGCACCGAGACCCCGTCGATCTTCGGCAGGCCGAGGTCCAGCACGATGGCGTCGTAGGGCTCGGTGCCGCCCAGGAAGTGGGCCTCTTCGCCATCGGCGGCGTGGTCGACCGCATAGCCGGCGTCGGCCAGGGCCAGCTTCAGCTGGCGCGAGAGATCGGGATCGTCCTCAACCAGCAGCACCCGCATGCGTCAGTATCCTTGCAGGATCGCGCCCGTGCGGGCGTCGATGATATAGTCGATGCGCCGGCCGTCGGCGCCGGCCCAGACCACGCGATACACCGGCTGGCCATTGGGACCTTGCCCCAGGTCGGCGTCCAGCACCCGGCCGGCCCTGGAGCGCCGAATCCGGCCGAGCACCCAGGCCATGGACTTGAACTGGCCGCTGCGCACGCCGGCGCGGGCTTCGTCCTGTTCCGGGCGATAGGCTTCGGGCCGCCCGCGCGGCGGCGCGGCATAGTCCGGGCCGGCTTCGGGACCGGGATAGCCGCCGCCCCACCGGCCGCCGCCTTCCGGAGTCCCGGCCGGCGGACCGGCAGGGCCGCCTGGACCACCCGGGCCACCCCAGCGGCCGCCGCGGCCATAGCCGCCGCCATTGCCGTGCGGTTCGCCGCCGCGTTCATGCCCGCCCCCGCCGCCATGCCAGCCGCCGCCCCGGCCGTGGTCGGAGTCCGCCATGGCCGGCAGGCTCGCCGCGAGCGCGGCGATCAGCAGGAGCGGAACGAGAGGCTTCATACCGGGTACATAGGAAGGCGGGCCTGAATGAGGGCTGAATACGACCTCATCCGCGCAATTCCCATCACCCTCGCCGTTTGGGCGTGTAGGGCCGCCGCTTGCGCCAGGTCTCGGCGAAGGCCTCCAGCTCCGGATCGGCCGCATCGGGCAGGGTGATCATCAGCCGGGCGAGCAGATCGCCGCGGCGGCCGCGGCCGCCGTCATAGAGGCCCCGGCCCTTGAGGCGCAGGGTGCTGCCGGAGTTCGAGTGCTTGGGAATGGTCAGCGACACCGGACCGTCGGGGGTCGGGGCCTCGATCTTGCCGCCCAGCACCGCGTCGGGGACCGAGACCGGCAGATCCATGACCAGGGCATCCCCCTCGCGCCGGAAGATCGGGTGCGGGCGCAGGCTGAGCTGGATCAGGGCGTCGCCGTGCCCGGCCCGGCCGGGAGCGCCCTGGCCCTTCAGGCGCAGCACCTGGCCGTCGGCGGCGCCCTTGGGAATGTTCACGTCGATGACCCGGCCGTCGGAGAAGCTGATCCGCTTCTTGGCGCCGTTGATGGCGTCCTCGAGGTCGATGTCGAGCTCGGCACGGACGTCCGCGCCGCGGGTCTGGAAACCGCCCCCGCCGAAGCCGCGCTGGCCGCCGCCCCGGCCGAACACGTCGCCCAGGATGTCGTTGAGATCGACGCGTTCGAACTGGGCGCCCCCGCCCTGGAAGCCGCCGTTGCGGAACGGTCCCGCCCCGCCGCCGCCGCCAGGGTGGCCGCCGCCGAAGCCGCGCATGGTCTCGCGGCCATCGGCGTCGATCTCGCCGCGGTCGAACTTCTTGCGCTTCGCCTCGTCGCCCAGGATGTCGAAGGCGGCGCTGACCTGCTTGAACCGGTCCTCTGACTTCTTGTCGCCGGGGTTCTTGTCGGGATGAAGCTGCTTGGCCAGCTTGCGGAACGACTTGCGGATCTCGTCCGCGCTCGCGCCGCGAGACACGCCCAGTTCCTGATATGGATCCTGCGCCAACGCCAAGGCCCCGCAACTGAAATCAGGGTCCTGAATTAGGGCTTTGCACCAGCAATACAAGGGCGACTGTGGCGCCTATACCACAGCCCCTCAGGCCCGCCGCGGGCCTAGTCCGAGAGCGAGGCCCCGAGGGCGTCGAGCAGGAAGCCCGTGCCGTGCTCGCGCGAGCCGGCGTCGTCGTAGCCGTCCAGAAACACGCCCTGCTCGGTCACCGCCAGGGTGGTCTTCCCGCCCTCGGCGCGGAGCTCCATGGTCGCCAGCGAGACCGAGATCTTCTTGTCGTCGAGGTGCATGACGTAGCTGTAGACCAGCCGCTGATGGGGCACGATGTCGAGGTAGATGGCGTCGAAGGTCGAGACCACGCCGCCTTTCCAGCGACCCTTGTCGCGCTCGGCGCCGCCGACCCGCACGTCCATATGACGCTCCAGGGGCTCCCACCCCTGGGACTCGCCGCCGAACCACTTGTACTTGTGCTCCGGCACGGTCAGGGCGCGCCACACCCGCTCCACGGGCGCGGGATAGGTGCGGGTCAGGTGGAAGGTCGCGTGCGCCGCGGAGCGCTGGACGGTCTCGCCGCCCGTGACCATGCCCGCCACTTCGGCTTCGAGCTTGTCCAGGGTCGATCCCCAACCCTCCCCGCCGTGGGCGGCGATGGCCTCGGCGATCTCCGGATCCACCTCGCGGAAGCTCTGCACCACGTCCACCCGCGTGCCGCCCGGCGCCTCGGAGAAATCCACCTCGGTCAGCGCCCGAAACATCAGCCGTCCGTCGCCGCCGAAGGCCTGCAGGTCCAGCACCAGGCGGGTGACCGGCGTCAGCTCCACGAAGACGCCGCGGGTCCAGTGCTCCTCGGCTCCGAAAAGCATCATGAAGGCGAAGACGCCGCCGACGCGGGCGTCGACCTCGGCCTCGGGGATGATCGACCCCTCGGGACTGAACCACCGCTTGATGTGCTCGGCTGTCGTCCAGGCCTCGAACACCGTCTCGGGGCGGGCGTGCAGCATCCGGGTCAGCTTGAGCGGCGCCACATGCGGGCCGGATTGCGCGGCCTTATCGATCGTCGCCATCGCCGTCTCCTTCGTCTTGCAGGGTTTTCAGATAGTCGCCGAGCCGGTCGAGCCGCTGCTCCCACTGGATGCGGCGCGCGTCGATCCATTTGCTGGCGAGCCGCAGGGCGTCCGGCTCGATGGCGCAGGTCCGCACCCGCCCGACCTTGTTGGAGCGGACCAGTCCCGCCTCTTCCAGCACGCCCAGATGCTGCATGGCAGCCGGCAGCGACATGGGCAGCGGGCGCGCCAGCTCGCTCACCGGCGCGGGGCCGAAGCTGAGGCGTTCGATCATCGCCCGGCGCGCCGGGTCGGCGAGGGCGTGGAACAGG
>DATCFQ010000165.1:0-3070 GCA_036509495.1 Caulobacteraceae bacterium | reverse complement strand
CGTCCTGAAGGGCGTCGAGGCCAAGACAAGGGAGCTCAACGACCGGATCCTACCCAAGGACGTCCAGATTCGCCCATTCTACGACCGCAGCGACCTGATCGCCCTGACCACCCAGGTGGTGAAGGCAAACCTGCTGCGCGGCGTCCTGCTGGTCGTTGTGGTTCTTATCTTCTTTCTGTACGACGTGCGCGCGGGGCTGATCGTCGCGGCGGTCATTCCGCTGGCGTTGCTGTTCGCCTTCGCCTGTCTGGATCTGCAGGGCGCGTCGGCGAACCTCCTGTCCATCGGCGCGATCGACTTCGGCATCCTGGCCGACGGCGCGGTGTTCATGGTCGAGAACATTTTCCGCCAGCTTGCCCTGCACAAGGAGCGGCCGCCGCCGGTCGTCCAGATCATCCGGGAGGCGGCGGCGGAGGTGGATCGGCCGCTGGTCTATGCGGTCGCCGTGATCGTCGCGAGCTTCCTGCCGATCTACGTTCTGTCGGGGCCCTCTGGCACGCTGTTCAAGCCGATGGCGGACACCATGGTGTTCGCTCTGATCGGCTCCCTGATCGTCACCCTGACCCTGCTGCCGGTGCTGTGCGCCTGGTTTATGCGCAACGGCGTGGTCCAGCGGCGCAACGCAGCGTTCGAGGCCATCCAGCGAGCCTACGTCAAGGGCCTCGACTACTGCCTCGCCGGGCCCCGGAAGACCACCCTGGCGGCGGCCATCCTGCTGGCGGCGTCGCTGCTCCTGGTCCCGCGTATCGGCGCGGAGTTCATGCCGCACCTGGACGAAGGCGCGCTGTGGGTCAGGGCCACCATGCCCTACACCATCTCATTCGATGAATCGGCCAAGGTCGCGCCCAAGGTCCGGGCGATCCTCGCTTCGTTCCCGCAGGTCACCACCGTGACCTCCGAGCTCGGCCGACCCGACGACGGCACGGACTCCACCGGCTTCTTCAACGTCGAGTTCTACGTGGGCCTCAAGCCCTATTCGCAGTGGACCGGCCCCTACCGGACCAAGGCGGCGCTCATCAAGGCCATCGACGCCAGACTGGAGGCCTTCCCCGGCATCATCTTCAACTACACACAGCCGGCCGAGGACGCGGTGGACGAGGCCGAGACGGGCCTGAAGAGCGCCCTGGCGGTGAAGGTGTTCGGTCCCGACCTGCAGACTCTCCAGGCAAAGGCCAAGCAGATCAAGCGGGTGCTGCAGTCAGTGCGCGGTATCGAAGACGTGACCCTGGTCAAGGAGCTTGGTCAGCCAAGCCTCACAATCGCGATCGACCGCGACAGGATCGCCCGCTACGGCGTCAACGTCGCCGACGTCAACGCCCTGATCCAGACCGCCGTCGGCGGCGACGTCGCCTCACAGGTGGTGCAGGGCGAGAAGCAGTTCGATCTCGTCGTTCGCCTGGAGCCGCAATACCGTGAGACGGCGGAAGCGATCGGCGACATCCCGGTGGCCGCGCCGGGCGGCCAGCGGGTGCCGCTGAAGGAGCTGGCGGACATCAAAGTGACCAACGGCGCCTCGTTCATCTATCGCGAAGCCAACTCCCGCTACATCGGCGTGCAGTTTTCGGTGGTGGGGCGCGACCTCGCCGCGGCCGTGGGCGACGCCATCCGCCAAGTCGACCGCAAGGTCGGTCTGCCTCAGGGCTACCGCCTGAACTGGGGCGGCGAATACTCCGACTACACGGCCTCGAACCGACAGCTGACGGTGATACTCCCGCTGACCCTGGTCCTGATCTTTTTCCTGCTGTTCGCGCTCTACGGCAACTTCAAGTTCCCGCTGATAACCTTGGCAGGAGTCCTGCTGTCGGCGCCGGTCGGCGGGATTCTGGCGTTATGGATCACCGGAACGCCGTTCTCGGTGTCGTCGGGAATCGGCTTCCTCGCCCTGTTCGGTGTCTCCGTGCTGACCGCGGTGGTCTACATATCCTATGTCAACGAGCTGCGCGCCAGCGGCATGCCGCTGGCGGACGCCATTCGCCAAGGGGCGATCCTGCGGCTGCGGCCGATCATGATGACTGCGCTGGTGGCGTCGCTGGGCCTTCTGCCGGCGGCGCTGGCGACCGGCGTCGGCACGGATTCGCAGCGGCCGTTCGCCCTCGTCATCGTCGCCGGCCTGCTCACCCGGCTGGCGATCAGCGTTTTCCTCACGCCCGCGCTTTACGCCCTCGTGGCGCGCCCCGACGACCGGCTGCAGGTGTGAGCGCGGCCCCGTAAACGGCCGCTCCGGCCGGTTGCTCGCGCGGACCGACGTTTCCGCCCCGCGTCGGGCTGCCCGATGATGTGGCGCAAGAGGGTTAAGGGGCGTTTACCAAGAAGGGGTGTCGGGACCAGTCTAATCGACCAAATGGAACGCCGCCGGATGCCGAAGTTCGCCTTCGGAGGCAGGCAAATCCGCGCCGCTCAACGAAAGCCCCATGAAGCCCAGCCCCGAATACGGCGAGCTGAACCGAAGCGCGGTCCTTCGCCGAAAGCCAAATCGTCGATAAAACTCCGGGTCGCCCAGGACGAAAACGCCCTCCCAGCCTGCCTCGGAGGCAAACTCGAGACCGCGCTCGACGAGCCGATGGCCAAAACCACGCCTCTGAAGGAGGCAATACGGCCACGGGCGCGAGGGCGAGCGCGCGGAAGGGGCGCGACCATCTTCGAAAATAGAACGTGGCCAACCGGCACGCCTTCAAACAAGGTCACCAATGAGATTACGGCGTCGCCGTCCGAGCGCAGCCGGTCAACAAGCGCGGCTTCAGCCGGCCCGGGAAACGCCGCCATATGAATTGCACGGATCTCCGCAGCGTCGGTCGGAATTTCCTCGCGCACGATCATCGAAAGACTTTTTCAGGCCCACCGGGCGATCGGACTGGACCCGCGCCATTTCGCCACGCGGTCCAATCCACATCCCGTGTGGAGCGCACGCCGAGGGAGGCGGCGCCTGGTCGATCCATGAAGACGACGAGGTTGGCGGAGCGATGTCGGGCGCTCGGAACCATCAGCCCGTCGAATTCCAGAAACCGCGCGGCGGCGGCGATGGCCTGGGTAGCGGCGTAGTCGAAGCTTTCATAGCGGGCGGCGTCCACAC
>DATCFQ010000164.1:0-3514 GCA_036509495.1 Caulobacteraceae bacterium | reverse complement strand
TTCCTCGACCTGGACCGTGTGAAGCCGAACACGCTGGGAAACACGCGCATGCTGCTCCGGCTCTAGGAAATTCCCTGATACCTGCCACTTGGCAGGGATATGCCGCCGTCGGCGGCTTCGGCGCCCGCGGCTGCCCGATCGGCCGGCCGCTGCGGGTAGAGTGCCAGGTGCGGGCAGTTCACCATACGGGTCAGGTCGCCGCGGATGCCCGTGCCGGCCGCGGCCGGCCGGCGCTGATCATGGGCCGAGGAAGCGTTATGTTGCAGGACCTTGCCGCACTTACACCGCCTGCGATTGTGTGCGCCGCCGTTCTGATCGGCGCCTGGGCCATCGTGCGCCGTGAGTTGGCGCCAAAGCGCAAAGAGCGCTCCGGGGCCGGGGCGGCCGCCGACGAGGAGCGCGCAGTTGACCGCGAGCACGGCAGAAGCTTAAATCCCGACATCGGCGATTTATCTGGACCCGCCCCGCTGCTATGCGCGCGTTTCCGCGCCGCTCGAGAAGTCCCGTCAACATCTGATTCCGTCCATCGCAACGGATTGCCTCGATGACAACGTGCGCTTGGGCGATATGCTAACTGTGCACCTATTGTCACGTGCCGTAGCGCGGATGTCGCGCGATGCTCGCGGTTTCGCTGAGTGCCCATTCAGTTCACCGAGAAGTTCTACCCCCCCGGAATTGTCTGGGGCATGGGCTGGGTATATGTTATTGCGATAATACTTACTCCGCAGAAGGGCTGAATCTCCATGGCACAGAAGGTGCAGGTACTACTGCTCGATGACCTCGACGGTAGTGAAGCGACTGAGACGGTGACCTTTGGACTCGACGGCGTCTCCTATGAGATCGACCTCAGTTCGGGCAACGCCGGCCGCATCCGCAAAGAGCTCGCCCAGTATGTGGAGCACGCCCGCAAAGCCGGCAACGCGCAGGCCCGGCGGCGTCGCCAGCGGAACGGGGCGGGTCGCGAGCAGAGCGCGCGAATCCGCGAGTGGGCTAAGTCGCGCGGCTTCAAGGTGAACGAGCGCGGCCGTATCCCGGCCAACATCGTGGCCGAGTACGAAGCCGCGCACTAGAGGGCCGTCCGTCCGCCGCCGAACCCCCCTCGGCGTCGGCGGTGACGGCACCTGTTCGCTCTTGGCGTAGCCAGCTCGTTCGCTTGCGGCGTACTTGGAACTATGGTGCGACTTCACGCTGTTGGATGGGGTGAAGACGCGGAGTCCGGGGAACGTTCCTGATGTTGGCGCATAACGCGTTAAGCACAGGGTCGGGCACGCGGCTACCATGCGGAAGCAGGCAGGCACGCCGAAACCTGCTGGATTCCCGCTGTGAGGAGAGCGACGACATGTTCGAGAGGTTCACCGACCGGGCGCGGCGGGTTGTAGTCCTGGCGCAAGAAGAAGCCAGGATGCTGAATCACAACTACATTGGCACTGAGCACATCCTGCTCGGCCTCATCCATGAGGGCGAGGGGGTGGCTGCCAAGGCGCTCGAGTCGCTAGGGATCAGCCTTGAGGCGGTCCGCCAGCAGGTCGAGGAGATCATCGGCCAGGGTCAGCAGGCGCCGTCGGGGCACATCCCGTTCACCCCGCGAGCCAAGAAGGTGCTTGAGCTCTCGCTGCGCGAGGCGCTTCAGCTTGGCCACAACTACATAGGCACGGAGCACATCCTGCTCGGCCTGATCCGCGAGGGCGACGGCGTCGCCGCCCAGGTTCTGGTCAAGCTTGGCGCCGACCTGAACCGGGTCCGCCAGCAGGTCATCCAGCTGCTCCACGGCTACCAGGGCAAGGAGCCGGGGCCCGCCGCGGCCGGCAGCGCCGAGGCCGCGCCGTCCACCTCGCTCGTGCTCGACCAGTTCGGCCGCAACCTGACCCAGGGCGCCCGCGAGGGGAAGCTCGACCCGGTGATCGGCCGGGAGAAGGAAATCGAGCGGGTCATGCAGGTGCTGTCCAGGCGCACCAAGAACAACCCGGTCCTGGTCGGCGCCCCCGGCGTCGGCAAGACCGCGGTGGTCGAGGGGCTTGCGCAGAAGATCGTCAAGGGCGAGGTGCCCGAGACGATCAAGGACAAGCAGCTCTACACGCTCGACCTCGGCGCGCTGGTGGCAGGCTCCAGGTATCGAGGTGACTTCGAGGAGCGCCTCAAGAAGGTGCTCAAGGAGATCCGCACCCGAGGCGACATCATCCTGTTCATCGACGAGATCCACACCCTCGTCGGCGCGGGCGCGGCCGAGGGCGCGATCG
This sequence comes from Caulobacteraceae bacterium, assembly GCA_036509495.1. Classification (GTDB taxonomy): domain Bacteria; phylum Pseudomonadota; class Alphaproteobacteria; order Caulobacterales; family Caulobacteraceae; genus JANWHQ01. Next base: position 1,277 of record DATCFQ010000164.1, on the reverse strand, counting down.
ACGCGGCCTCGATACTCAAGCCGATGCTGGCCCGGGGCGAGCTGCAGACGATCGGCGCCACCACGCTGGACGAGTACCGCAAGTACCTGGAGAAGGACGCCGCCCTCGAGCGCCGCTTCCAGCCCATCCAGGTCGCGGAGCCGACCATCGCGCACACGATCGAGATCCTCAAGGGCCTGCGCGACCGCTACGAGGCGCACCACCGGGTGTCCATCACCGATGGGGCCCTGGTCGCCTCGGCCCAGCTGGCCGACCGCTACATCAGCGACCGGTTCCTGCCGGACAAGGCGATCGACCTGATCGACGAGGCCGGGTCGAGGATGCGGATCCGCCGGATGACCGCCCCGCCGGACCTGCGCGAGTACGACGAGAAGATCGCCCAGGTGCGCCGGGAGAAGGAGTCGGCCATCGACTCCCAGGACTTCGAGAAGGCGGCTGCCCTCCGGGACAACGAGAAGCAGCTGATCGCCAAGAAGGAGACCCGGGAGAAGGAGTGGAAGGCCGGCGACATGGACGCCGTCGCCGTGGTGGATGAGGAGCTGATCGCGGATGTTCTGGCCGCCGCGACGGGCATCCCGGTGTTCAAGCTGACTGAGGAGGAGTCGCAGCGGCTGCTGCGCATGGAGGACGAACTCCACAAGCGGGTGATCGGGCAGAACGTGGCGATCAAGTCGCTCTCGCAGGCCATCAGGCGCACCCGGGCCGGGCTGAAGGACCCGAAGCGGCCCGGGGGCTCGTTCATCTTCGCTGGCCCGTCCGGGGTGGGCAAGACGGAGCTGTCCAGGACGCTCGCCGACTTCCTGTTCGGCGATGAGGACGCGCTGATCCAGCTGGACATGAGCGAGTACATGGAGAAGCACACGGTCTCGAGGCTGTTCGGCTCCCCGCCCGGGTACGTCGGTTACGAGGAAGGCGGCCAGCTGACTGAGAAGGTGCGCCGCAAGCCGTTCTCCGTGGTCCTCTTCGACGAGATCGAGAAGGCCCACCCGGACATCTTCAACTCGCTGCTGCAAATCCTCGAGGAGGGGCGCCTGACCGACGCGCAGGGCAGGCTGGTGGACTTCAAGAATACAGTGATCATCATGACGACGAACCTGGGCACCCGGGACATCTCCAAGGGGGTCTCCGTTGGTTTTGCCCGGCAGGGTGAGTCCAAGGGCTCGTATGACCGGATGAGGAGCAAGGTGCAGGAGGAGCTGAAGGGGCACTTCAGGCCGGAGTTCCTGAACCGCGTCGACGACACGATTGTGTTCCACCAGCTCAGCCAGGAGGAGATC
>DATCFQ010000163.1:0-6264 GCA_036509495.1 Caulobacteraceae bacterium | reverse complement strand
CGGACCTGCACCTGGCCGTAGCGGTTCAGCCAGGCGGCCTGGGCGGCCAGGATCGGCTGGGCGTCGGCGCGGACGCCGTACTGGTTGAAGTCGAAATAGACCCGGTCGCCGACGTTGATCACGAAGTCCTGGGTCGAACCGGGCAGTGGCCGGCCCTGCACGCCCTCGGACGGCGCCCTGGATGGCGGCCGCAGGGGCGGCGGTTCGTTGGACGCCAGCGGGGCGGGCAAAGGACCTTGTTTCGGGTGCGAGGCGCAGCCGGCGAGCAGGGCCGCGGCCACGAAGGCGACAGGGGTGATCAGTCGGGCTGCGCCGCGGCGCGTGAAGTCCATCATCTATGGTGTCTCCTGACGGCGGGCGCGCCCACGCCCTGACGGTGAAGCTATATCCCGACATGATATATACGCGCACAAGGATTTCCTATGCGAGCGGCAATCTTGTGGCGGCCGTGGCGTCGGGCGCGCGCTGCCGCGGACTCGATTTGCCAACCGGGTCCTCTGCCGTCAGAACTGGCGCATCGGCTGTCGAGGACGAGAATGGCTCTGGACCCGGAATGGTATGGGGCGTTGGCCGGGTTCCGCTCGGCGTTGCGGCGGTTCCTGGCGGGCAGCGAGTCGCTCAGCCGCGAGGCGGGCGTCACCCCCCCGCAGTACCAGGCCATGCTGGCGATCAAGACCCGTCCCGGGGCCACCATGGCGATGAAGGAGCTGGCCGAGCAGCTGCTCCTCACCCACCACGCCGCCGTCCAGATGGTCGACCGACTGGCCAAGGCAGGCCTGGCGAGCCGCGAAGCCTCGACCGCCGACCGCCGCCTGGTGCTGCTCAAGCTCACCCCCAAGGGCGAGGCCCTGCTCGACGAACTCGCCGCCCGGCATCTGGAGGTCATGCTGCGCCAGGAGCCGGCGCTCAGCGCCTCGCTCAAGGATCTGCGCAAGCTGGCGAAAGCGACCCCGCCGCACGATTAGCGCGCCAGCTCGTAGAGCCCGCTCACCTCGATGCGGACGGTCAGTTCGCCCGGCTCGATCGGCGTCGGCGCCGCGCGCGCAGCGGCCATGGTCATCATCTTCGGCGCATAGGGCAGGGGCTGGACGCCGCCGCCTTCCGACAGGCTGACCAGCCGGCCCACCCTGTATCCGGCCGCGCCGGCGTAGAGCTGGGCCCGGGCCTGCAGCGCCTGCACCGCCTTCAGCCGCGCCTGGTCCTCCAGCGCCTCGGGATGCTCGAGGCCGAAGCTGACGCCATTGACGCTGTCGGCGCCGGCCGCGGTCGCCGCATCGAGCGCGGGCCCGATCCGGGCGACGTCGTGCACGCTCACCGTCACCTGGTTGGAGGCCTGATAACCGATCAGCCGCGGCGGCTTGTTCGGCTGGTAGTCGTACTGGGCCGCGAGGTTCACGCCCGAGGTCTGCACATCCTTGCCCTCCAGTCCCTGGCGGCGCAGGGCGGCGATCACCTGAGTCATCCGGCCGGCGTTGTCGGCCATGGCCTGGGCCGCGGTCGCGGCGGTGGTCTGCACCCCGAGGCCGACGGCAGCCTTGTCGGGCAGCGCCTTCACCTCGCCGGAGGCGGAGATCGACAGGGTGGTGGCGTGGAACATCGCGTCGGCGTCGGGCGCGCTCTGGGCGCCGGCGGCGCCGGCCAGGGCGAGGGCGGCCGCCCCCCAAAGGACAGGCAGGGCTCGGGAAGTCATCGGCGCAGGCTCCTCAGTCGCGGTCGAGCTTATCGCTAGCCTCAGACTGCGGCGAGGGCGGGGCGCCTCGCCTTTGCGCCCCTTCGCCCGCGTGCTACCCCGCCGATGTCCCGGCGAGCCGCTCGGCAGGGGCCCGTAGCTCAATGGTTAGAGCCGGCCGCTCATAACGGTCTGGTTGCAGGTTCAAGTCCTGCCGGGCCCACCAGCCTTCGCTCGCTTCGCGAGCTACGGCTCGGCAAGCCAGTTCATGATGGTAGGGGCGAAGCGAGCGAAGGCTGCCGCGCCGTAGCCCGAAGGGCGAAGGCGGGCTAACCCCGTGCAGAACGACTGCGAGCTACGGCTCGGCCGGCCAATCCACGGAGCGACATCATGGGCGATCAACACACCAGGCAGACCTGGCCTGAGCTGCCCTACCTCGAGTGGAAGGACACCTGCCGCACCCTGCTGCTGTGGACCCAGATCGTCGGCAAGGTGCGGGTGGCCCAGACGCCCTGGCTCAACCATTCCTGGCAGTCACCGCTCTATGTCAGCGCCAGGGGGCTCGCCACAGGACCGATCCCCTGCGGCGCGCGCACGCTGGACATGGAGTTCGACTTCATCGACCAGGCGCTTCGCCTGCGCACCGATGAGCAGACGACGAGCCTGCCGCTGCAGCCGATGTCGGTGGCCGCGTTCTACCATGGCGTCATGGAGGCCCTGGCGCGGCTCGGAGTCCCGGTCGCCATCCACAAGATCCCGAACGAACTGCCGGACGTCACGCCGTTCGACGAAGACCAGGCGCCCCGCGCCTACGACGCCGCCTACGCCCGCCGCTTCTTCGGCGTGCTGCTGCAGGCCGATCGCGTGTTCAAGAGCTTCCGCACCGGCTTCCTCGGCAAGGCGAGCCCGGTGCATTTCTTCTGGGGCAGCTTCGACCTGGCGGTGACGCGCTTTTCGGGCCGCCGGGCGCCGCTGCATCCGGGGGGTGTGCCGCACCTGCCCGACGCGGTCGCCCGCGAAGCCTATTCCCACGAGGTGAGCAGCGCCGGATTCTGGCCCGGAGGTCCCGGCGCCGAAGAGGCCGTATTCTATTCCTACGCCTATCCCGAGCCGGCCGGATTCCGCGGCGCTGCGGTCAGCCCCGCCCAGGCGCGCTACGATCCGGGTCTCGGCGAGTTCCTGCTGCCCTATGAAGCGGTGCGCACGGCGGCCGACCCGGATGGGGCCCTGCTGTCGTTCCTGAACTCCACCTATGCCGCGGCGGCCGACGCCGCCGGCTGGGACCGCGCCGCGCTGGAATGCGCGCCGGGCGTCCCGGGCGTGCCGCGTCCGGTCTGAAGCTCAGCTCCTGCCGGGCCGATCGCGGCTCGCGGAGCGCCGCCGCCGGCCATCCGGCGTACTCGGCTGCGGCGGCCTGCGTTCGCGGGGCTCCATGGGCGAGATCGGGTCGCTGGCCGGGAAGGTCTCTTCCAGTGCTTCGTCCAGGTCGCGCTCGACCTTGGGATCGGGCGCGTCCGGATCGGGCTTGGTCATCTGCACCTCCACTGTCGGCTCGGCCGCTACCACGTCCAGCCCCGCGGGTGGGGCGTGACGTCGCCGCCGAGGTCGATCATCACCTCGTCGATATAGCACCAGCCCCAGCCCTCCGGCTCATAATAGGCTTCCATCACCGGGTGGCCGGTGGCCTGGAAATGTCCGGTCGCGTGCCGGCCGACCGACTGGTCGCAGCAGCCGACGTGGCCGCACACCCGGCAGATACGCAGGTGGACCCAGTCCTGGCCGAGCTTCAGGCACTCCTCGCAGCCGTCGGCCGAGGGGGTGACCTTGGCGAACAGTCCGAGATGGGTGCAGGTCATCGCAATGGTCCGGTGCAGGAGGGTGCGGCCAGCCTATCACCGAAGCTGCGGCGGGCGCAGGACGGCGCCTTTGACAAGCCTGGCCTCGGCTGGCTAGGCCTGGTCACCCTGGAGTGGCTGCCCATGTCTAGCGATCCCTTCGCGCAAAAGGACCTCGGCGAGAGCGTGCTGGTCTCCGAGACCCGGCTCGGACGGCTGCAGATGGCGGCGAGGGGACAGGGCTGGTCCTTCCTGGCCGACGAGCCGCGCCTGGTCGGCGGCCTGGGTTCGGGCCCCGATCCCTATGACCTGCTGTCCTCCGCGCTCGGAGCCTGCACGGCCATGACGCTTCGCCTCTACGCCGACCATAAGGGCTGGCCGCTCGAGCGGGTGCAGGTCGGCGTGCTGCATCACCGCGCCTCGCTGGAGGCCCGCGACCTGTTCGAACGGACCATCAGCCTGGAAGGGCAGCTGGACGACGACCAGCGGCAGCGCCTGCTCGAGATCGCCGACAAGTGCCCGGTGCACCGCACCCTCGACCGGGGGTCCGACATCAGGACCGTGCTCAGCCCGCTCCCTGAGGCGCCGCTTCAGCCGGCATCCGGATCGGCGCACATGCGCGACATGCAGGAGGCTGGAACCTAGACGCCCCGGCCAAGGTTTGGGCGAGGCGTCCAGACATTCGCGATCAGCAAGGCCGTCGTCTCGAAAAAGTCCTCGGCCGTCCCTAAGTCGCGTTCGAGCCGACCGTTCCGGAGTCAGACTTGCAGCACACGGCGAACGCCGCAGTGCGGGCCTCGCCCGCGCCATGCCCCGACCCCCTCCCCGCCGCCGCCGGGGCGCCGTCCCGGCGTGGCCAGATCGACGCCCTGCGCATCATGGCCGTGATCTGGGTGCTGTTCGACCACTTCTATCTCGCTGCCGGCAGCGGCCCGCTGGGCCGGCTCAGCGTGCGGCTGTTCCTGTTGATCAGCGGCTATCTGATCACCCACATCCTGCTTCGGGCCCGCGACGCCATGGATCGCGAGCAGGCGCCGCTGCGCCGGGTGCTGGTCAACTTCTACGCCCGCCGGGTGCTCAGGATCGCGCCGGCCTACTACCTGCTGCTGCTGCTCACCTGGCAGCTGGGGAACGAGGACTTCCACGGCGCCCTGCCGTGGCACCTGACGTTCCAGTCGAGCCTCTTGTTCGCCAAGACCCAGAGCTGGGGCCCGCCCTATCAGCTCGCCCACCTGTGGACCCTGAGCGTGCAGGAGCAGTTCTATCTGCTCTGGCCCACCATGGTGCTCCTGGTGCGGCGGGGCGCGCTGGGCCTATGGATCGCCGGCATCGCCGCCACCGGTCCGATCTTCCGTGTCGGGATGGTGATGCTTGGGCTGGACGACACCGCCGGCGCCTACACCCTCTTGCCGTCCTCGGCGACGGCGCTCTGCATCGGGGCGGCGGCGGCCATGCTCGAGCGCAACCGCGCGATCCCAGCCTGGTTCGCCAACGCCCGGCCGCTTTGGCTGCTGGGGGCCGCGGCGGCCTTCATGGCGGTGACCCTGGCCGGTTTGCCCGATCGGCTGCACTATCTGGTGCTGGAGTTCGTCTGGCTTTTGCCCCTGGCGGCGCTCCTGCTGTCGGCGGCCAAGGGCATCGGCGGCCCGGTCGGCCGGATCCTCGACCAGCGCTGGCTGCAGTATCTCGGCCGCATCAGCCTGGGCGTCTATCTCTACCAGAACCTCGCCTTCGCCGCGGCCAAGTGGGCGGTGGCCGGCCTGGGCCTGCCGACCGCCAACGGCCCGGCGGTGTTCCTGGCCACCTCGGTCTTCAGCATCGGCTTCGCCCTGATCTCCTGGAAGCTGCTGGAGCAGCCGGTCAACGGCTGGAAGCGGCTATTCCCCTATCCCTGGGCGGTCCGGGCTCTGGCGGGGCGGCGCCGCGCCCGCGGGCCCAGCGCCTGGCGCGGCGAGCGCGTCGCCGGCCGTTCCTGAGGGCCGGGGCGTCGATGGCTGTTGCGCAGGACCCCCGTTCTGGCGTCCAACCCAGGCCATGACTCGAAAGCCGCAACGTCCGCCGCCAGACAACTCGCCGCCCGGCGAAAAGACCCTCGAGCTCCAGGCGCGGCTCGAAGCCATGCCTGGCGCGGTGGCGGAAAGCGTCCGCAGCCGCCCGCGCATCCGGCTCTACAAGGTGGTGGGCAAGGTGTTCGCCGTCCTGTCCATTCGCGGTGAAGAGACCGTCGGCCTGAAATGCGACGCGCACCTGGGCGATGTGCTGCGGGGGCAATATGCGGGCGTCGGACTCTATCGCCACTATCTGCGCAACTGGATCAGCGTGAAGCTGGGCGCCGACGTCCCGATGAGCGAAGTCGAACGGCTCGCCGCGGCGTCCTACGAGCTGGTCTGCGCCGGCCTGTCGCGGAAACAGAAGGCCGACCTGGAGGCTTTGCGGGGCTAGCCGCAGCGCGACCGAACGCCGGCTTGTCACTCTTCCGCGCGGAGGCGTACACCAGCCCGCGGGGAACACGGGCGTCGGAGGGGCGGATGATCACCATCACGGTCAATGGCAAGAGGCGGGTCCTCGACGTCGAGGCCGACGCGCCCCTGCTCTGGGTCATCCGCGATGAGCTCGGGCTCACCGGCACCAAGTTCGGGTGCGGCATCGCCCAGTGCGGGGCCTGCACGGTCCACATCGACGGCGTAGCCCAGCGCAGCTGCTCGATCCCGGTCGGCGCGGTGGCCGGGCATGCGATCACCACCATCGAGGGCCTCGCGG
>DATCFQ010000162.1:0-2271 GCA_036509495.1 Caulobacteraceae bacterium | reverse complement strand
GAGTTCTTCAGGGTGGGCAGGGGGGCCTGCTTGAGGTCCCACTCTTCTTTTTTCTTCTTCTTGTCGGCGTCGGATTGGTCGCCGCCGCCGCCCTGCTGCGCGAAGGCGTGGATCACCGGGACCACGGTCCAGGCGGTGACGAGGACGATGAGCATCAAGAGGGTGCGACGCATGGGACCTACCTAGATGCGGCGAAGCTTCGCCGCTTCGACCAGCCTGCGCTTGATAGAGGCTTCCCGCCCGCCTCGCAACGCGCCCGCGAGGGCCAAGCCGAGGCAAAGAGACGCTATGGGGATTTTGCCCGCGGCGCCGGAAGGCCAAGCTAGCGGCGCGGGGCTGAGCGGCCTAATAGCATCCGCATGGGCGCCACCACTTCTCCGCGGCCGCGACTGACCGTTCTGCTGGCCAGTCCGCGAAGCTTCTGCGCCGGCGTCGATCGCGCCATCCAGATCGTCGAACGGGCGATCGAGAAGTATGGCGCCCCCGTCTATGTCCGCCACGAGATCGTGCACAACCGGCATGTGGTCGACCGGCTGCGCGACCTCGGCGCAGTGTTCGTCGAGGACCTTACCGACGCGCCGGACGACCGGCCGGTGATCTTCTCCGCGCACGGCGTGCCGCGATCGGTTCCGGCCGAGGCGCGGCGGCGAAACATGCTCTATCTGGATGCGACCTGCCCTCTGGTCTCCAAGGTGCATGGCGAGATCCATCACCACGAAGAGGCCGGCCGCGAGATCATCCTGATCGGTCACGCCGGCCATCCCGAGGTGCTGGGCGCCATCGGCCAGCTGCCCGCCGGACGCATCACCCTGGTCGAGACGGTGGACGATGTGGCGCGGCTGCGGCCGCGTGATCCCGAGCGCGTGGCCTTCGTCACCCAGACCACCCTGTCGGTGGACGACACCGCCGAGATCATCGCCGCTCTGCGCCAGCGGTTCCCCAAAGCCGCCGCGCCGCGCAAGGAGGACATCTGCTACGCCACCACCAACCGCCAGGAAGCGGTCAAGAAAATCGCCCCGATGTGCGACCTGATGCTGGTGATGGGCTCGCAGACGTCGTCCAATTCCCTGCGGCTGGCGGAGGTGGCGCGTCAGGCCGGCGCGCCCGAGGCGCGGCTGATCGATGACGCGAGCCATCTCGACTGGAGTTGGTTCAAGGGCGTGCGCACCGTCGGCCTCACCGCCGGCGCCTCGGCTCCCGAGCTGCTGGTGCAGCAGGTGATCGACGCCATGGCCGCGCGCTACGACGTCGACACCGAAGAGGTCGACCCCCGAACCGAAAGCGTCACCTTCAAGCTGCCGCGGGCTTTGGCCGTCTAGGCGCTCCGGCAGTTCGCCCTGACCCAATCGGCGAGTTCTCCGGCAGCCAGATTGCCGGCCGCGAGAGCTAAGACGGTCTTCGCCGCATCCACTTGGCTCGCCGTCAGCCGCAGGCCATTCAGCCGCAGAAACAGAGTCAGGGCCTGGAAGGCGGCGCGCTTGTTGCCGTCCGCGAAGGGATGGTTGGAGCTGATGGCGTGCGCATAGATGGCGGCCAGCATCGGCAAGTCATCGACACCCTCGTATTGAAAGCGACTGATGGGGCGCGTCAGGGCTGATTCAAGCAAGCCGGCGTCGCGCAGGCCTCCAGCGCCTCCGTGCAGCGCGATCGTAAGGTCGTGCAGCGCCAGCAACGCTTCCAGAGCGATCCAGACCGGCTCGGCGGCCATGATCTACTTGGCCAGGGCCCTGAAAGTGTCGCGGTATTCGTCCATGATCTCCTCGCCCATGGCGATCTCCCGCGCGACCTCCTCGTCATAGGCCGAAATCCGCATGTCGCCGCCCGGCGCCTCGGTCAGGTAGAGGGTGTCGCCCTTGGCGACACCGAGCTTGGCCAGAGCCTCCTTGGGGAGGATGACGCCGACGGAATTGCCGATCTGGGTGAGTTTCAGGGTGATCATGGGGGGCTCCTGCCGCGGCAGAATGTTCTAACGCTCGTAATATTTCAAGCGCGGCTTGACCCGGCGGCGCGGCTCGCCGATCAACGCGCGTGGCCGTTTACACCGACATCACCGACGCCGAGCTCGAGGCGTTCCTGGCCGAATTCGATCTCGGCGAAGCGCTGAGCTGCAAGGGCATCGCCGAGGGAGTCGAGAACTCCAATTTCCTGGTCGAGACCACCCAGGGCCGCTTCATCCTGACCATCTACGAACGGCGGGTCCGGGCCGAAGACCTGCCCTATTTCCTGTCGCTGATGCAGTGGCTGGCGCAGCACGGCTTTCCCTGCGCCGAG
>DATCFQ010000161.1:0-2089 GCA_036509495.1 Caulobacteraceae bacterium | reverse complement strand
GCAGCGGCACGCCGTGCGCTGGATAGCCCCTGGGGACGCATGACGGCAACCGAGCGGGGCCGCATCCTGCAGCGCCTCGGGCAGATCATCCTGGACCATGCAGAGGAATTGGCCGAGGTGGAGGCCCGCGATACCGGAAAGCCCATGTCCGTGGCACGCGCGGATGCCAAGGCGGTGGCGCGCTATTTCGAGTTCTATGGCGGTGCGGCCGACAAAATTCACGGCCACACCATTCCCTACCTGAACGGCTACAACGTGAGCGTCGTTCGCGTTCCGCATGGCGTCACGGCCCATATCATTCCGTGGAACTATCCCGCGCAGATGATGGGGCGCACGCTCGCTCCCGCACTAGCCATGGGAAACGCGGCGGTGGTCAAACCCTCCGAGGATGCCTGCCTGAGCGCCTTGAAGCTCGGCGAGCTGGCGATGCAAGCCGGGCTGCCGCCCGGCGCCCTGAATATCGTGACCGGCTATGGCGCCGAAGCCGGTGCGGCGCTGACTTCGCATCCGGGCATCAATTTCGCGACGTTCACGGGTTCGCCCGAGGTCGGAGTGCAGGTGCAGCAATCCACGGCGCGCCACCATGTCCAGTGCGTTCTCGAGCTCGGGGGTAAATCGCCACAGATCGTTTTTGACGATGCGGATCTGGCCAAGGCCGCGCCCATCATCGTTCGGGCCATCGTCCAGAACGCCGGGCAGACATGCTCCGCTGGCAGCCGCCTGCTGGTTCAGAAAGGCGTCTATGACCGGTTCGTCGCAACGATCGCGGCCAGCTTCGAGGCGCTGAAGGTCGGGACGCCGGAGATGGATCTGGACTGCGGCCCAATGATCAACGCCAAGCAGTACAACAAGGTGAGCTCGTTCATCGCCGAGGCCGTCGGCATGGGCGTGCTCAAGTTGGCCGAGGGCAGCCTGGCGCCGGGCATTCCCGGCAAGGGCTACTTCGTCAAGCCCGTGCTCTTCGGCCCCGTGCCTCGGGAGCACCGCCTGGCTTGCCAGGAGGTGTTCGGCCCGGTGCTGTCGGTCATGCCGTTCACGGATGAAGACGACGCGGTGCAACTGGCCAACGCGACGGACTACGGCCTCGTCGCCGGCGTCTGGACGGAGAACGGAAGCCGCCAGGCGCGGCTGGCGCAACGCATCGCCAGCGGCCAGGTTTTCGTCAATTGCTATGGCGCGGGCGGCGGGGTCGAACTGCCGTTCGGCGGCGTCAAGAAAAGCGGCTACGGCCGCGAGAAAGGGCTTCTCGCCCTGGAAGAGATGAGCACCACCAAAACCATTGTCCAGCACTACGAATAAGGAATTTCACCATGTCCAGATTGAGCAACAAGATCGCCATCGTCACGGGCGCAGGCAGCGGCTTCGGCGCTGCGATCGCCCGGGCCTATATCAACGAAGGCGCCAAGGTCATCCTGGCCGACGTCAACCTGGAAGCGGCCCAGGGCATCGCGAAGGGATTGGGCAACAACGCGAGTGCCGTGGCTTGCGACGTGAGCCGCTTCGACCAGGTGCAGGCCATGGTTCAACAGTGCGTGGAGCGTTTCGGCGTCCCCGATATCGTGGTCAACAACGCGGGCACCACCCACCGCAACCAGTCGATGCTGGATGTCGACGAAGCGACGTTCGATCGTGTGTTCGCCGTCAATGTGAAGTCCATTTATCACATGACGCGTGTGGTGGTCCCCCTGCTGAAGGAAAAGAAGGACGGCGTGATCATCAACGTGGGATCGGTCGGCGGCATCCGGCCGCGCCCCGGCCTGACTTGGTACAACAGTTCGAAGGGCGCCGTGAAGGTCATGACGAAATCGATGGCGGTCGAATTGGCGCCGGATGGCATTCGCGTCAATCTCATTTCCCCGGTCATGGCGCCCACGGGTCTTCTTCAGGACTTCATGGGCGTGGCGGACACCGCCGAGAACCGGGCTCGTTTCGTTTCGACGATTCCGTTGGGAAGAATGTGCGACCCGGCCGACGTGGCAAACGCGGCGGTATTCCTGGCCAGCGAGGAGGCTCGCTTCCTGACTGGGGTCGAGATGCCGGTGGACGGCGGGCGCTCCATCTGATGGCGGCGAGACTGCTATGTGGTTAT
>DATCFQ010000160.1:0-2561 GCA_036509495.1 Caulobacteraceae bacterium | reverse complement strand
CGCCCGTTCCCCGGTGGCGCGGTGAGCTAGGGGCATGGCGGGATGGGGAGTCAACTGACCGGGGTTTCACGGAGGGGAATGGGGGTGCGGGGGCGGCGCAGGCGTCGGGCGTCGGGCGTCAAATCGGAGCGTCGTCAGCGGTTCTATTCCGAGGCGCCAAATGCGGCCGCGCGGCGTTCGCCCGCACACGCGCCTCGGGCATTGCCTTGACTCACACAACTAACGCGTTAGCTTAACTGTAACGGAGGTGCGAAGGGGGCGATGAATATGGCGGCGCGGGTACGCCTCCTCATGAACCCTAGGCGCCATCGCATTTGCATGAGCCTGGCCGGCGTCGCCGTGTGCGGTCTCACTGCATGCGCAGGCGTGCCGGAGTTGCCGGAACGAGAGGTGGGACAGTCTCGGGCGACGGTGACCGACATCATCGACCACATCTCATGCGAACTGCTGCACTCGGACCAAGGTCTCGCAAACGACCACTACTTCGTGACGGTGCTTCTAACTTTGCAGGTGGACGATTTCGCCGATTTCACGCCCTCGTTGTCGGCCATCAATCCACTTGCAGGTTCGTCGACGTTTGTCGCTTCGTTCTCGGGCGATTTCGGTGGTTCCAGGCAGCGCACGTTCACCACCACCTATACAATCGACGCTTTCAACTTGCTGAATGGCACTGACAAAAAGCTAAAGGCGTCGAATGGCGCTGACAAGAAGATTTGCCCGGATAAAGACGCCCCTTATCGGCCGCCTAAGAAACTTTATAACCTCTCCGGCGACCTCAGCCTCGCGGAAATCGTCAGAGATGGGCTTGAGGCCAAGACGCGCGGAGGCGGAATTATCGACAAGCCGACCACGGCTGATGGGAAGACCGCACCGGCGTTTGGCTCAAAGGTTCAGTTCATCATCACGCAGTCGATGACCGGGGCTGGCCCTGTCTGGACCATAAGGCACTTCAAAGGGCCTGGCAGTCAAAATGGGATCGTCAGCGGCAAGAGGCTCGACACGGACAGCCTATTAATTGGGTTCGCCCCCCAATACCAGCCAACCGCTGCCACCCCTTCCGACGTCGAAAAAGCTGCGGCGGCTATCCAAGCGGATATAGTAAAGTGGCAGCAAACCCTCTCCGCGCTCAATGATCAGAAGCAACGGAGCGAAGCCAGGGAAACCCAGCGAAAGCAGCGCAGCCGGCTTTACACATTCAATCTCCAGGCTCAGCAATCTGATGAGGCGGCTCGGGCGAGCGATCTCGCGGCCGCTGACGCATTGCAGAACCAGCTCAATGTTCTCCAGTCCAAGCTGGACCTTGATCGCGCCAATCAAGTCGCTGCGGAACGGGCCACCTCGCCTTCATCCCCCGACGCCGCCATCGCCGCTGCTCATGAGCAAATCACGAATATGCTGCTCCAGGGCTTAGGAGCGCTCCACTAGCTCTCTATTCGGCCGCGCCAGGCTGTCTCGCCCGTTCCCCGATGGCGGGGTGAGCTACGGGCATGGCGGGATGAGGAGTCAACTGACGGGGGTTTCACGGGGGGGAATGGGGTCCGTCGCCACTGTAAATCCACCGTATTTACGGTGGATCGCCGCGCCCGGCCGACTGGCGCGGACCCGGCGGAAATGGGCCTCAGGCCCGAAATCATCCTGCATTTTTTCGGCTCTCCATCGCCAGTAGCTGGCCCGCTTGGCGCGCGAGAAGCATGCCCCAGTTCCGGCCTGGATGAGGGCGACGCTAAGGCGGGCGCTGGGCCCTGACAGGCAGCGCTCAGGCCGCGGCCCGGCGCCTGACGCTGTCCAGGATCTCGATCACGGCCCCGGCGTCCGCGCCGAAGATGCCGGCCACACCCGAGGGGTCGATGTCGGTGAACGGGCTCTCGTAGAGCAGGCGAGGGTCCATCTGGCCGCGGTCGGTCAGGTGATCGATGACCATATTCAGGAACTCGATCTGGCTGGCGGACAGCCGGCGCCCGGCGATGAAGCCGGCGAAGGCCGCCTTGGCGGCCTCGCGGTCGAGCCCGACCAGCGAGCGGACGAAAAGGCCCAGGCCGCCCGCGTCCTGAAGCCGTTCCAGGTCGGCGGCGTCGGCGACGCCCGCCTCCAGGAAGATGCGCTCGAGCTCCACCAGGTCGGTCGGTGTCAGGGGCTCGTTGCGGCGCAGCTTCTGGACGGCGATGTGGTCCTGGTGCTCGCGCAGGAAGTGGCGTGCCTTGCATCGGAACCGCTCCATGTCGGCCCCGGCCGCGATGCCCCGCACCTCGATTTCCGCTGCGGCGCCGATGACGTCTTCGAAGTCGGTATAGACCACGCCCCGCCGCTTCAGCTCGATCAGCTTAAGCAGCTCGCGCAACCGCCGGCGCACGGTCTCCAGCATGCCGGCGGTGACGTCCTGCCAGAACTCGTCGCCCTGGATCTCGTGGATCAGCTCCAGCTCCCTGTCCACCATCGGCACATTGGAGAGCTCCTCCAGCAGGCCGGCGATCTCGACCACCTTCTTGCGCAGGCCGCCGAACACGCTCTCAGCGCGCAGCACCGCGAGCTGGGCGCGCAGCATCAGGGCGTCGAACTGCCTG
>DATCFQ010000159.1:0-2726 GCA_036509495.1 Caulobacteraceae bacterium | reverse complement strand
CGTCATCATCCACGTGCGCAACGTGGGAGTCATCGTGCCGCCGGCCAAGGGCCAACCTGCCTACGCCTGGGCGGCGCCCAAGTTCGACGCACCGAGCGGTCGCTACGGCTGGCTGAACAATGCGATCTTCGTCAGCCGGATCGGCGGGGCGGGCGACAAGGACCATCCGGCCGTGCGGATCACCATCTGGAAGGTCGGCTAAGTCGTTTTCGAGAGGCCCGGCCGCCGGCGCGCGAGCGCATGCCAGGAACTAGCGTTGCGCCGGTCCTGCCGCCCGTGAGCTTTGGGGGCGGGTGCGCTCGATGAAGATTGACCGCCCCGCCTCGTCCCTGGCCTCCAGGCCGCCGATCAGGGTGGTGATCATCCGGTCGAACTGGGCGACCTCCGCAGGCGACAGCAGCGAGAACAGGTAGTCGACGACGATGTCGGTGGTCGGCAGCATTCGCCGGTAAAGACGCTGTCCTTCCGCCGTCAGTCGCAGCGACTTGCGGCGGGAGTCGGCGGTATCGGGCTCGATGGCGATGCGTCCCTGCCCGTGAAGCGACTGAACCGCCCGGTGCACGGACATCGGGTTGACCCCCAGGATATCGACGAGTTCATGCGACGCGGTCACGCCGAGGCGGCCGATCAGCATGAGCACGCGAAAGCCGTTCACGGTGATCCGATGCTGCTTTTCCAGATGGGTGGCGAAGGGCGCCATCAGCCGGTTGTTGAGCTTCAGAAGTCTGTGGAGAATGTCGGCCGGCTCGGCCGTCCGCGCGACCGCCGACCCCTCGCGCGCCGCCCCCGAGGCCTGTTCCGACATGTCGGAGTTCGGCATTCTCCGGGGTCTGTCTCCTCTCACGCTGCTGCGCCCTGCATCGGGGTGTTGCGCAGGGCGTGCAACACGTGGTCGGAGCCCTTGTCGCCGATCATGATCGCCGTGGCGTTGGTGTTGCCGGCTGGCAGAGACGGCATGACCGAGGCGTCGCAGACCCACAGCCCAGTGACTCCCCGAACCTTCAGGTCCGGATCGACGACCGCGCCGGAATCCTGGCCCATGCGGCAGGCGCCGACGGAATGGTAGAGCGGTATCGAGGCGAGCCGCACGTATTGCAGCAAGGCCTCCCCGCTGAGGCCCTCGCCCGGCCGCACCTCGGAGACCACGTCGGGTCGCACGGACGGCTGATCCATGATCTGGCGCGCGATCTCGATCCCTTCAGCGATCTGGACGGCGTCGTCCTCGACCTCGAGCAGCTGGTGGCGGATCACCGGGGGATCCAGTGGATCGGCCGAGCGCAGGGACACGGTCCCGCGCGACCGCGGCCTCGACAGGCAGACCATCGTCGAGACAGCGTTGTCCTTGCGCAGCACCAGCCTGCCCTCGCCGTCGAAGTCGAAGGCAAAGCAGGTGAAGGTGATCTGCAGGTTCGGCGCGGATAGGCCCGGCCGGCTCCTCACGAACGCTTGGGCGTGGCCGATCGAGGTGGTGAGGATGCCGCGCCGGCGCACCAGGAAGTCGGCCATGTGCCGCAGCAGGGCGAAGCCGCGCGCGTCGCCGTTCAGGGTCGGCGTGGCGACCCGGTTCACCAGGTGCGTGCCGACGTGCTCCTGCAAATTCTTGCCCACGCCGGGCGCGTCGACGATCACGGGGATGCCGAAGCCGGCCAGCTGGGCTGCGGGTCCCACCCCGGACAGCATCAGGACTTTCGGGGTGTTGATGTTGCCGGCGCTGAGCACGACCCCACCGCGGGCCAAGGCCCGTCGTCGCTCGCCGCCCTGCTGGTACTCGACGCCAACGGCGCGGCCGTGTTCGAACAGGATCCTCAGCACCCTGGCCTCGAGCTCGACGCGCAGGTTTTCGCGCGCGCCGGGCAGCTTCAGATAGCTGGTCGCGGGGTTCCTGAGGCCATTCTTCTGGGTGTTCTGGGCGAAGTCGACGCCCTCGCCCGGCCGCTCGCCGTTGTGATCTAGATTGCGCTCCAGCCCCCAGGACTGGGCGGCCCGCACCCAGTCGGAGATGATCGGATAGTCGAGCCGCCCGTCGGAGACGCTCAGGGGGCCGCCGTCGCCGCGATAGGCGCTGGCGCCACGGCTGTTGGTCTCGGCGCGCTTGAAGTAAGGCGCCACGTCCTTGAAGGCCCAGCCCCGCGCCCCGAGTTCGGCCCAATGGTCGTAGTCCCACCGGTGGCCCCGCACATAGAGCATGCCATTGATCGAAGAGCCTCCGCCCAGGCGCTTGCCAGCCGGCCAGATGTCCGAACGGCCACCGATCGAAGGATCTGGCTCGGCCCGGTGCTTCCAGTCGAATTCAGGGTCCTGGACCACGCCTGAGACCAGGGCCGGGATTTTCAGGCGAATGTGTTCGCCCGTCTTGCCGGCCTCGAGCAACAGCACCTTGACGCCGGCCGCAGCCAGGCGCCCGGCCATGGCGCAGCCGGCCGAGCCGCCACCCGCCACGATGATCTCGGCGTCGCCCGCGTCCGACATGTCTCGTTCCTGTCCTAGACCAGGGCGTAGTAGCGGAGCCGGTTGCCGTCCGGCAGCCGCTCGCCCACGCCGATGAACACGTGCTTGGTCAGCCAGTCGTGCTTGCCGACCGGACACTCGAAGGTGGGATTTCCGCGAAGGTAGTATTCCTCGTGCGGCACGGCCGGGCCGTCGGCGAAGGCCCAGTCGCGCAGGCGCTGCATGACGCCCGGCTCGCGGCCCCAGAGGAAGCCCTTGTTGTAGAGCAGGATCAGGGT
>DATCFQ010000158.1:0-4434 GCA_036509495.1 Caulobacteraceae bacterium | reverse complement strand
TGGCCATCACCGCGGTCAACGCCGCCATGCTGGACGCGCGCGGGGAGACCAAGATCACCGAAGTCGCCGCCCAGGCGCCCAACGTGCAACTCGAGCCCAACCCGGCCGGCGGCGGCAACTCGATGAAGGCCTACATCCGCGGCGTCGGCCAATCGGACCAGGATCCGGCCCTGGATCCGGGCGTCGGCATCTATGTCGACGACGTGAACTTCGGCACGGTCACCGGCTCGATCTTCGACCTCTTGGACCTGGACCGGGTGGAGATCCTGCGCGGACCGCAGGGCACCCTGTCGGGGATGAACGCCGTGGGCGGCGCGATCAAGCTCTACTCGAAGAAGCCGGACGGCAATGACGGCGGCTTCGTCGAAGGCTCGCTCGGCAGCCTGCACCGCACCGACGTGCGCGCCAGCGCCGACTTCACGATCGTGCCGGACCAGCTGTTCGTCCGCATCGCCGGCGTGTCGCGCCATCACGACGGTTACGTCACCCGCCTCAGCTATGCCTGCGTCCACCCCAACGATCCCTATGTGATCTCCGGCGCCATCCCCAGCGACAACTCCGGCCCCGACTGCAAGATCGGCGACGAAGGCAATCAGGACGTGAGCGCCCTGAAGCTTTCGGCCCGCTGGGTCGCCAGCGAGAAGCTCGAGGTCAACCTCGTCGGCGACTGGACGGACGACAAGTCCGAGACCCAGGCGGACACCCTGCTCAATGCCGCCGAAATCATCCCCGGAGCGTCGCTCGCCTACTATGGCGCGCCCTACGACAACCGCTTCGTGGCCTATGGCCCCAACCGCGGCGACACGGTGATCAACAATCCCTACGTCACCTACGCCAACTTCCTCGACCCGGGCCTCACCTACAGGGCCATCGACCCCGCCGGCACGCCCGGCGCGCCGAACGGCGGCTGGGCGCCCAAGCCGCAGGACGGGATCTATTCCTACGGCGTCGCCGGCAACCTGCAGTACAACGTCAGCGATCAGCTCCAGCTGACCTCGATCACCGCCTACCGGCATTACTCGGCCGTCAGCACCGACGACAACGGCGGCGCGCCGGTCGTCCAGGTGATGGAGCAGGCCAACTTCACCCACGAGCAGTTCAGCGAGGAAGACCGGCTTCACGGTTCGCTGCTGAACAACACCTTGTTCTACACGCTGGGCGGGATCTACTACCACGAGCGCACGGTCTATCAGAGCCGCGAGGACGACCCGTTCCTGGCGGGCATCTACGGCACCCTGTCGCAGCCGACCTTCGACTTCCTGCAGGACGACCCGACCGTCACCAGCACCGAAGCGGGCTTCGGCAACCTGGAATGGAAGGCCACCGACAAGCTGACCTTCGCCGGCGGCGTCCGCTACACCCACGAGCGCAAGGCCTACACCTTCGCCCGCCTCGACCTCGACGGCTCCACGCCCTTTCCGCCGCTCGGCGGCCTGAATGGCGTGACCGGCGTCTTCGACGGCGGCCATTGGGATTACCGCGCCGACGTGCAGTACCAGTTCACCCCCGACCTGATGACCTACGCCAGCTTCGCGACCGGCTTCAAAGGCGGCGGCGTCTCGCCCCGGCCCTATGTCGCGGCCCAGGTCACCCCGTTCGGCCCCGAGACCCTCGACGCCTACGAGGTCGGCTTCAAGAGCTACTGGTTCGACCGGCGCGTGAGGCTGAACATGTCGGCCTTCTACAATCAGTATCACGACTACCAGGCGCCCGCGGCCGTCTGTCTCGACTCCAGCGGCAATCCGCTGGCCGAGCCCTTCGGCACCATCCTTTGCGGCGAATACCAGAACGTGGGCGACGCCACGATCAAGGGCGTCGAGCTGGAAACCGAGATCCATCCGATCCCGCACATGACCATCGACGGGTCGGCCAGCTATCTGAAGTTCGAGTTCACCAAGATCACCCAGCCGACCACCGCCGTCATCGTCGGGGCCAGCGCCCCCGGCATCGGCGACCTGAAGTGGAGCATCGGGGCCCAGTACGAGCTGCCCTTCATCCTGGGCGGAACCCTGACGCCGCGGATCGATGTCAACCACACGCCGGGCTACTGCAACGGCCTGAACGCGACGCTGAACTGCAACGCGCTCTCGAAGAACGAGAGCTACACCCTGCTCAACGGGCGGCTGACCTACCGCGCGGCCGATGGCATGTGGAGCGCGTCGCTGGAAGCCACCAACCTCGGCGACCGGCTCTACTATCTGAACAAGTTCGCCTCTTCCTACACCGAGGCCCAGCCCGGCATGCCGCGCGAGTGGTACGTGACGGTGAGGCGCAGCTTCTAGACGGCTAGGTGAAATCCGCTCACCCTGGCCCCCGGGCCCAGGGTGAGCGGATGATTGGGGGTGGGATGTCGAGACCTGGACGCATCGCGGGGCTGGTGGGCGCGGCCGCGCTCGGCCTCATGCTCGCCTCTTCGCCGGCCGCGGCCCAGGCGCCCGGCCAGCCCAGCGCCTGGATCGCCGCCCCTTGCGACCACGCCTGCCTGATCGGCTATCTGCATCGCTACATGGACGCCCTGGTCCACCGGGACCCGGCCCGCGCGCCCCTGGCCAAGGGCGCCGGGTTCACTGAGAACGACGTGGCCATGCCGATCGGCCAGGGCCTCTGGCGCACCATCAGCGGCGCGTCGGACGCCGGCCTGGAGGTGGCTGATCCCCAGACCGGCGAGGCGGCCTGGTTCGGCCTCGTCTACGAGCATGGCCATCCGGCCTACTATGCCATGCGGCTGAAGGTCGAGGACGCCCGCATCAGCCAGGTCGAGACCGTCGTCGTGCGCCAGACCGGCCTGCCCGCTCCCTTCGGCCCGCCGGACAAATACACCCACGACGCGGCCTTCGCCGAGGTCCTGCCGCCCGGGCAGCGCAAGCCGCGCGAGCGCCTGCGGGCCGTCGCCGACAGCTATTTCAGCACCGTGGAGCTGAACGACGGCACCGTGTTCGCGCCCTTCGACCCCGATTGCGGACGCACCGAGAACGGCATCTCCACCACCGCGGCCGGCGGCATCGGCGCGGCCGGGATCGCCCAGGGCTGCGAGGCCCAGTTCAGGCTCGGCATCTACCGGATCAACAAGCGGGTGCGCGAGCGGCGCTACTTCCTCATCGACGAGGAGCGCGGGGTGGTGGTGGCCACCGGCTTCTTCGATCACGCCAACGGCTTCGACAGCTACCAGACCACCGACGGAAAGACGATGAAGACCGCGCTGAAGTGGCCGAACTCCATCAGCCTGATGGAGGCGTTCAAGATCCGCGACGGCAAGATCTGGCGGATCGAGGCGATCTTCACCTACGTGCCCTATTTCATGCACAACCCGTGGGCCGCGCCCGCGGCCAGCCGGTGAGGAGACCCTCGATGGACCCTCGCACCCCCCGGCCCCTGCTCCTCGCCCTGGCCCTGGCCCTCGCCGCCTCAGGCCCCGCCGCCGCCAAGGCCGCCCGGCCCGCCCCCCGCCGTGGCCGGGCCGCCGCCTGCGACCGCGCCTGCCTCGACTCCATGGTCGACCGCTACATCGACGCCATGATCGCCCGGACGCCGGGCGCCCTGCCCTGGGCCAACCGGGTCCGCTACTCCGAAAACAATGTGTCGATGATGATCGGCGACGGCCTCTGGGCCACCATCACCAGCCGCACCACCACGCCGCTCAGGGCCGCCGACCCCGCCTCTGGCCAGGCGGTGTGGATGGGCGAGATCGCCGACCACGGCCAGCCCGGCTTCATGGCGCTCAGGCTCGAGATCGAAGGCGGCAAGATCGCCGAGGCCGAGGCGGTGCTGCGCCGCAAGGGCGGCCCGCCGCAGTACGGCGACCCCGACGCCTATGCCCACGACCCCGCCTTCGCCGCCTCCGCGAAAGTCGCCAAGCCCCTGGCCGCCAAGGCCCTGATCGGTATCGTCGACGGCTGGTTCGACGCCGTGCAGGGCAGGCGCGGCGCGGCCCCCAGGATCGCCCCCGGCTGCGAGCGGCAGGACAATGGCGTGGCGACCTCCTCAGGCCCCACCGCCGAGGGCGGCGTGCAGGGCTGTGCGGCCCAGATCAGGGCCGGCCTGTTCAAACCGATCGAACGGGTCCGCGCCCGCCGCTATCCGGTGGTCGACACGGCGCGCGGCGTGGTCGTCGCCAGCGGCTTCTTCGACCTCCCGGGCGCCGAGCCCAAGCCCGACCCCGCCAGGGGCCTGCCCTGGGCCGCCGACTATCCCTTCTCGGTCGCCTTCATCTCGGCCTTCAAGATCGACAAGGGCGGGGTGTGGCGGGTGGATACGATCTCCAACGCCGAACCCTATCTGATGCCCTCGCCCTGGGGCGGGACCAAGTAGCGGGCGCCGCCTCTTCCTCCGCTCTCCCGGCGAACTACCTCCCGCCATCGCTGCCGCGATGGGGAGGTGGGGGTCGCCGCTCCTACGCCGCGACCGCGCCGAACCGGTTGGCTTCCGTCTGACCCT
>DATCFQ010000157.1:0-3322 GCA_036509495.1 Caulobacteraceae bacterium | reverse complement strand
CGGCGATCGCGTGTCTTTCCAGGGATTCGCGGCGAACCCCTGGGCGTGGTTCTCCAAGGCCGCCCTCTTCGTGCTCCCCTCGCGCTGGGAAGGATTTCCCAGTGTCGTCGCCGAGGCGCTGGCATGCGGGGTTCCGGCCCTGGTGACCGCGTGCGACTTCGGTCCGCGGGAGGTCGTCGAACACGGCGAGAGCGGGTGGGTGACGCCGCCCGACGATCCGGTGGCCTTCGCCGCGGCGATGGACCACCTCCTCGGGAACGCCGAACTCGGCCCCCGGCTCGCCGCCGCCGGGGAAAAGCGCGCCCGCGCCTTCGACATCCATCCGATGGTGGAATCCTACACTAGGCTATTTCTGGAACAGGCCGCCGCGCCCGTCCAGGAGGTCATCGCCGCCTCGGCGTGACGCCGGCGCGGGCTCCGCCCCTCGCTAGGCCGTCATCCTCTCGGCTTCGCCATGGGCGACGGCGTCGTCGATGTCGATCCAGAATCGGTCGCCGATCTCGAAGGCGCCGGCGTGACCGTCCTTGGCCAGGCGCTGCATGCCCGAGGAGATGCTGCCCTCGCCGCCGGCGGCGAGGTCGGCGCGGATGGCGCCGATCAGCGCCTTGGATGCCAGGAAGATTCCGGTGTCGAGCCCATTGTGGCCGGAGATGCCCTTGCCGATCGCGCGGATTGCGCCGAGCGCGTCCGTCTGCACGCGGGTCACGTCGGCCGGATCGACGAGCGGGCTTTTCACCCGCCGGTCCACGGCCAGCACCGCGCCGTGCGGGTCCCCGCCGGTGGCCAGCAGGTCGCTCAGGATGGTGGGATCGAACAGATGGTCGGCCATCAGCAGGACGAACTGCTCCTCCAGATAGGCTTCGGCGGCGGCCACCGAGACGCCATTGGCCGCCTTGAAGTTCGCGTTTCGCACGCATTGGATGTCGAGCCCTCGGCGGCTGGCCAATTCGCCCAGGAAGGCTTCGACCCGGGCGCCCTCATAGCCGGTCACCACCACGAATTGGGTCAGCCCGGCGGCGTGGGCGGTGTTGATCACCCGCTCGATGAGGGCGACACCCTTGATGTCGGCGAGCGGCTTGGACGGGGCGACGTCGCGCAGGCGCATTCCCTGGCCGGCCGCCACGATCAGGCATTTGACCCGCGCCGCGGCGCCGGGCGGCCGATGGATGAAGGTCTCGGTCAGCCGTTGCGCCTCGTCGTCGGTGAACTGCAGCGGCGGGTGCTTGCAGAAGAATGCCGAGGGTCCGATCAAGGCCCCGCCTTCCTCGCGGTCCATCGCCAGCTTGCAGCAGCGGATGGCGTCGATCACCACCCCCGCGGAGTTGGGAGAATCCTCGACCGAAAGGCGAACCTCGATGTTCATCGGCACATTGCCGAACAGGGCGCCTTCCAGCCTCAGGAAGCACAGCTTGTTGTCGTTGAGCCACGGCACGTAGTCGCTGGGGCCGACGTGGATATTCTCGTCCGCAAGCCTCTCCGCCATCACCGCCTGCACCGCCTCGGTCTTCGAGACCTTCTTCGAGGCCAGGCGTCCGCGATCCATCATGTTGAGAAAGTCGGTGTTGCCGCCGGTGTTGAGTTGGTAGGTGCGGTCCATGCGCACGCCGCGCTGGCCGCCGCCGGAAAGGCGCGCGCGGCGCACTTCGACCTCGTGCCGATGGTGGCGGCCTGCACCCGCCTCTTCCTTGAGTAGGCCGCCGTTCCCGCCGAGACCCTGGCGGCCTCGGCCTGAGAACCTGCCCGAGAGCTTCCCGGCGCGACCAACGGTGTACGGCTGGTTTCCTGCAACTGCGCGACGATTGCATGCTGGGTCAAGGAGGGAGGGAAGGCGCTCGTTGACCCCCGCTAAGGTCGCGATCTGTCGCGGGCTCGCCACACGTCAAGGTCGCCATCTTGACTTCAAGGCTCCCTCGGCGGATTATGCGCTTAGCCGATTAGCCCGCGAAGTCGCCCAGCCACCGGCGCGTTAACGGCTGCGGGCCCTGCGTTTGCCCCTTGACAGCTCGGCTCTTAACGCCTACTTCAACCCTCGCACCTAGTTCGTGCCGTCGTTTCTGACTCGCGATGGAACCATCATTCGTGGCATCGTGATCGAAACGAGAGTTCGGGAGATCGGGAAGATCGGGAGATAGCCCCGTGACCTGCTCGACTGCTCCGTTGGCAATGAACGGCACCTTAGGTGTAAATCGGACGTTCCCCTACGGGGATACGTCCTTTTTTTTGGTCAGAAATAGTCGTTCGGAAACACGTTCAAGTGGGTCGCGCTGCTCACGCGAGATCCAGGGCCATGGCACGATCCGAAATCGCCCGAGATGCCGCCGCTCACCGCAGAGACGTTGAAGTGGCGCAACGGGTCATACCTCCTCCCGAATCGGGAGTTGCCGTTGGCCTCGCACGAGTGTAGATGAGGCGGGCGCGCGGTCTCAATCCTGGCGTGCTGCTCGTGTCCGTAGCTGAAATAGGCGGGTCTATCATCCACGAAGAAGGCCTCCTTAGACCAGTCCGACTGGCGTTTTGGCTTTTTCCGCTCCCTCAGCCCTTTCAAGGCAGCCTCAAGTTCTGGAACGAACTGAGGATCGGAGGTCCTATTACAGAACAGGTTTCTTAGGGTGGCGACTTCACACGCCCGGAAGCTTCTGAGCGGAAGCAGCAGCGCCTGCTGAAACTTGTGGTCGTCAAATTTCCTTGAGAGGCTAGAAAAGGCGCGCAGCGCGCCAGCAATGACCTTCTGGAGGTAATTGTGAGAGTGGCGAGCCGCGAGACCGCCGTCAAACGGATATATAAAAGCTGCCTCGCAATAGTCACGGGCAAGGCGCGCAAAGCGCCCCTCATCATACAAAACGATTAGGCCTTCGTTCGCAATACATTGGTCTACCAGGAAGCTCGGGAAATCCTCAAGGTCGGTCGGCCGTCGGACCGGGTAGGACTTAGCCGTAGGAACACCGAACCGCTGCCTGAAGTAGTCCTTCTCGATGATGTCCTTAGGCAACAGGCCTGATTTCCGGGTTCCAACGAGACCGATCAGCCTCTCGTCGGCGGTGAGAATCACTACGGAAAGGCTCATTTGGCAAGATAGAGCTTCACCAAAATCCGAGCGGGTATAGAAAACGAGTTGAACTCCTCGGCACCTAGATCAGACAGCAGCTCCGCGAGTACTAACAGCTTATTGTCTTGATGTCTCGGGGACCGCGGTATGATCGGCGTGGTAATCACGCTCTTTGATAGGTTGTTGGCTCGCAACCATCCTTCAAAGTTCTTATAGACACGGAAGCTTCTGGCGGGTGTCTTGTCGTAATCACCATCGATTATATCCGAGGTTATC
>DATCFQ010000156.1:0-2337 GCA_036509495.1 Caulobacteraceae bacterium | reverse complement strand
ACACCTCGACCACCCGGGCCAGCTTGGAGATGCCGACCACCCGGTCGGTCGGCACATAGGCGACGTAGGCCTTGCCCAGGAACGGCGCCATGTGGTGCTCGCAGTGGCTCTCCACCTCGATGTCGCGCAGCATGACGATGTCGTCATAGCCCTCGACGTCCTCGAAGGTCTTGCCGAGCAGCTTGCCCGGGTCCTCGCCATAGCCGGAGAACCACTCCTCGAAGGCCTCGACCACCCGGCGGGGCGTCTCGATCAGGCCTTCGCGGTCCGGGTCGTCGCCGGTCCAGGCCAGCAGGGTGCGCACCGCCTCCAGCGCCTGCTCGCGGGTGGGCTTCTTGAGACCGAGGGAAGCGACGCTGAGGGCCGGCTTCTTGGCGAGATCCATGCCGTAATCTTTCCGAACGAGAACCACTCTGGGGTTAGTACCTCCAGCGGTTCCTAAAGTTGCCCGCACGCTATATGGGACGGCGCATCCCAAGGGCAACTCGCGCGCATGACTGATCTTTTTCTCTACGACACCATGAGCCGCGAAAAACGGCGGTTCGTCCCCACCGATCCGGGACGGGTGACGATGTATGTGTGCGGACCCACGGTCTACAACTTCGCCCATATCGGCAATTTCCGGCCCGTGGTGGTCTTCGACCTCCTGTTCCGCCTGCTGCGCCATGTCTTCGGCGAAGCGGCGGTTCTCTATGCGGCCAACGTCACCGACGTGGACGACAAGATCAACGCCAAGGCCATGGCCGAGGGCGTGGGCATCGAGGTGATCACCGACCGCTATCTCTCCGCCTATAACGCCGACGCGGCGGCCCTGGGAGCGCTGCGCCCGACCTTCCAGCCCCGCGTCACCGAAACCATGGACGCCATCGTGGCGATGATCGGCAAGCTGGTCTCAGGCCAGGGCGCCTACGCCGCCGACGGTCATGTGCTGTTCGACACCCAGGCCTTCCCCGCCTACGGCAAGCTCTCAGGCCGGCCGATGGACGAGATGATCGCCGGCGCCCGCGTCGAGGTGGCCCCCTACAAGCGCCATGCGGCCGACTTCGTGCTGTGGAAGCCGTCCAAGCCGGGCGAGCCGGAGTGGCCCAGTCCCTGGGGCCCCGGGCGTCCGGGCTGGCACATCGAGTGTTCGGCCATGATCGACGAGGTCCTCAGGCTGCCGATCGACATCCACGGCGGGGGCATCGACCTGGTGTTTCCGCACCACGAGAACGAACTCGCCCAAGGCTGCTGCGCCGATCACGTCGATACCTACGCTCGCTGGTGGATGCACAACGGCTTCCTCAACATGGGCGAGGAGAAGATGTCCAAGAGCGTCGGCAACGTCGCCCTGGCTCACGACCTGCTGGGGCTATACCCCGGCGAGGCCATCCGCTGGGCGCTGCTGGTCGGCCACTACCGTGCGCCGCTGGAGTGGACCACCGAGCTGATCGATCAGGCCAAGAAGTCGCTCGACCGGCTCTACGGGGCGCTCAGGCGGGCGGCCGACATCCCCGCCGACGGCGCCGAGCCGTCCGCCGCCTTCCTCGAAGCCCTGCACGACGACCTGGGTACGCCGCGGGCCTTCGCCGAGCTGTTCGCCCTGGCCTCGGCCCTGGAGACCGCAGCCCCCGAGGCCCGCGGCGTGATCAAGGGAGAACTCCTGGCCTCGGCCCGGCTGATGGGGTTTCTCCAAGCCGATCCCGAAAGCTGGTTCCAGGGCGGCGCGGACGAGGCGCTGACCTCGCGCATCGATGCCCTCATCGACGCCCGCGTCGAAGCGCGAAATGCCAAGGACTGGCCCAAGGCCGACGCGATCCGGGCCGAGCTGACGGCCTTGGGAGTCGAGGTCATGGACAATTCGCAGGGCGCGACCTGGCGGATGAAAGAATAACATCTTCCGCTCGTCCCCGCCCCCGGGTCCGGCCGGAGGCCGGCCCGAGGATAAACTAAGGCGGGGACCCATCGAGCCCACGGAATTTGGCCTTCTACACCTACATCTTGGCGAGCCAGCCCAATGGGACGCTCTACACCGGCCACACCGACGCCCTCGCCAAGCGCGTTTGGCAGCACAAGGAGAAGGTCTTTCCCGGCTTCACCGACAAATATGGCGTGTCGATACTCGTCTGGTACGAGGTTCACGAAACCCGGTCGGGCGCGTTTCATCGGGAGCGGCAGATCAAGAAATGGAACAGGGCCTGGAAAATCCGGCTCATCCGCCAGATGAACCCGGATTGGCTCGATTTGTATGAGAGCTTGAACCAATGACCGGTGCGAACTCATGGGTCCCCGCCGTAGTTTATCCTCGGGCCGGCCTCCGGCCGGACCCGGGGGCGGGGACGAGCGGAATATCGGAAG
>DATCFQ010000155.1:0-2978 GCA_036509495.1 Caulobacteraceae bacterium | reverse complement strand
CGGCGCGCCGCCGACCGATCTGCACGACCTGGTCGGCCGGCCGGTGCTGATCGAAAACGCCGACCGCAGCGATCCGGAATCCCTGTTCCACCTGATCAACATGGCGGCCCAGCCCGGCGCGGGCCTGCTGCTGACCGCCCGCACGGCGCCGGTCGCCTGGCCCTCTCCCCTGCCCGACCTGCGCTCGCGGCTGAACGCCCTGCCGGTGGCCGAACTCGGGCCGCCCGACGACGATCTGCTCGAGCGTGTGCTGCAGAAATTCTTCCGTGAACGGCATATCCGCCCGTCAGATGACGTCTTCGCCTATCTTGTTCGCAGGATGGAAAGGTCTGTTCCTGTAGCTTTGGCGCTGGTGGAGAAGTTGGATGAAGCGTCCGACGCGGAACATCGGCCGGTTTCGCGGGCGCTCGCCCGTCAGATCCTTGAAGAGGGCGACGGGACGCCGGATCTATTCGCAACTAGACTTGCGGAACCCGGCGCTTCGGGAGACAACGGCCGATGAAGCTGACCGCAAGGATCCGATGAGCGACGCCGCCGTTCGCCGCGCGCCCGCCCGACGCCGCACCAACGCCGCCGCACCGGCCGCGAAGGCGCTGGTGCTGGAATCGGCGCTGATGCAGTCGCCGGCGCGGTTCTTCAACCGCGAGCTCTCCTGGCTGGCCTTCAACGAACGGGTCCTGGAAGAGAGCGACAACGCCCACCACCCCCTGCTGGAGCGGCTGAGGTTCCTGTCGATCTCGGCCAACAACCTCGACGAGTTCTATATGGTCCGCGTGGCCGGCCTGAAGGGCCAGGTCCGCGAGGACGTGCGCGTGCTCAGCCAGGACGGCCTGACCGCCGGCGAGCAGCTGCAGCGGGTCAACGCCTCCGCCTCCGACCTGATGGCGGTGCAGCAGCGACTGTGGAAGGAACTGCGCGGACAGTTGGGCGCCGAAGGGATCTGTGTGCTGGATCCGGGCGACATCACCGAGGCCGAGCGGCCCTGGCTGGAGCAGGTGTTCCTGACCCAGCTGTTCCCGATCCTGACACCGCTGGCCATCGACCCGGCCCATCCCTTTCCGTTCATCCCGAACCTCGGCTTCTGCATGGCGCTGGAGCTGAAGCGCCTCGCCGACAATCGCCAGATGCACGCCCTGGTCCCCATTCCGGCCCAGGCCCGGCGGTTCTGGGAGCTGCCGGGCGTCGAGACCGACCGCTCGCCACGGGCGCAGCGGCGCTTCCTGCCGCTCGAAGGGCTGGTCGCCCTGTTCCTGGATCACCTGTTTCCGGGCTGCGAGGTGCAGGCCAAGGGCCTGTTCCGGCTGATCCGCGACTCCGACATCGAGATCGAAGAAGAGGCCGAGGACCTAGTGCGCGAGTACGAGGCGCTGCTCAAGCAGCGGCGGCTGGGCCTCGTCGCGCGGGTCAAGATCGAGGCCTCGATGCCGGCCGAGCTTCGGACCTTCATCACCGAGAGCCTGGGCGCCGAACCGCAGGACGTGATCCTGGTCGACGGGGTGCTGGGGCTCGCCCAATTCGGCCAGCTGATCCCGTCGGACCGGGCCGACCTGAAGTTCAAGCTGTTCGAGCCGCGCTTTCCCGAGCGCATCCGCGACCATGGCGGCGACTGCTTCGCGGCCATCCGCGAGAAGGACATCCTGGTCCACCACCCGTTCGAGAGCTTCGACGTGGTGGTGCAGTTCCTCCGCCAGGCGGCGGTCGACCCCAATGTGCTGGCGATCAAGCAGACCCTCTACCGCACCTCCAAGGACAGCCCGATCGTGGCGGCCCTGATCGCTGCAGCCGAAAACGGAAAGTCCGTCACCGCCCTGGTGGAGATCAAGGCCCGCTTCGACGAGGCGGCCAACATCTCCTGGGCCCGGGCGATGGAGCGCGCCGGGGTGCACGTCGTCTTCGGCTTCGTCGAGTACAAGACCCACGCCAAGCTGTCCCTGGTGGTGCGCCGCGAGGGCGAGGCGCTGAGGACCTACTGCCACTTCGGCACCGGCAACTATCACCCGCAGACGGCCAAGGTTTACACCGACCTCTCGCTGTTCACGACCGAGCCGGCGCTGGGCCGGGATTCGGCGCGGCTGTTCAACTACATCACCGGCTACGCCCGGCCCGAGCGGCTGGAGAAGCTGTCCTTCTCGCCGATCACCATGAAGGAAGACCTGCTGACCATGATCGCCCGGGAGGGCGAGAACGCCCGCGCCGGCAAGCCCGCCGGCATCTGGGCCAAGATGAACGCCCTGGTGGATCCGGAGATCATCGACGCGCTCTATCGCGCCAGCCAGGACGGGGTGCGGATCGAACTGGTCATCCGGGGCATTTGTTGCCTGAGGCCCGGCATTCCCGGGCTGTCCGAGAACATCCGGGTCAAAAGCATCGTGGGGCGCTTCCTCGAGCATGGCCGCATCGTCTGCTTCGCCAACGGCGAGCCGATGCCCGGCGCCAGGACCAGGGTCTACATGTCCTCAGCCGACTGGATGCCGCGCAACCTCGACCGCCGGGTGGAGTCACTCGTCCCCATCGAGAACCCCACCGTGCACCAGCAGGTGCTCCAGCAGATCATGGTGGCGAACCTGCGCGACCATGCCCAGACATGGTGGCTGGATGCGACCGGCGCCTATACCCGCGACGCGGCCTGGCGCGAACCCGGCGCCTTCTCGGCCCACCAATATTTCATGACCAATCCCAGCCTCTCCGGCCGCGGCCAGAGGGCCAAGGACTTACCCCGCGCCTTCGATCATGTGGGACAGCGCCGATAGAACGCCGCGCGACGCCGCGGTCATCGATATCGGCTCCAACTCCATCCGCCTGGTCCTTTATCGGATCGAGGGGCGGGCGATCTGGACCGTGTTCAACGAAAAGGTGCTGGCCGGCCTCGGCCGCGACCTGCCGTCCACGGGCCGGCTGTCGCCCGACGGCGTCAAGGCGGCCCACGCGGCGCTGCGACGCTTCAAGGCGGTGCTGGAGGCGCTGCGGCCCTCGGCCGT
>DATCFQ010000154.1:0-4222 GCA_036509495.1 Caulobacteraceae bacterium | reverse complement strand
ACCGGAGGCTTCGCCGACGCCCTCCTCATCGGCGACCAGGCCCGTCCCGACCTGTTCGCCCTCGACATCCGAAAGCCTGCGCCGCTCTACGCCGGCGTCATCGAGGCCGATGAACGCCTGGGGGCCGACGGCGCGGTTGTGGGCCCGCTGGACGAAGCGGCCCTGGCCGGCGCCCTGGAGGAGGCCGTGCGCCAGGGCTTCGCCTCCGCCGCCATCGCCTTCCTGCACGCCGACCTGAACCCCGCCCACGAGATCGCGGCCGGGCGGCTGGCCGAGGCGGCGGGCTTCGGGTTCGTCGCCCTCTCGCACGAGGTCTCGCCCCTGCCCCGCTTCCTGCCTCGGGCCGAGACCACCGTCGCGGACGCCTATCTGACCCCGGTGCTGCGGGCCTATGCCGATCGGCTGACCCGGGCGCTGGAGGGCGCGCCGCTGTACTTCATGACCTCGGCGGGCGGGCTGGTCAGGGCCGAAGCCTTCCGCGGACGCGATGCGGTGCTGTCCGGTCCGGCGGGCGGGGTGACGGGCGTGGCGCACACGGCGGCCGGCGCCCGGAGGCCCGCGGTGCTTGGTTTCGACATGGGCGGCACCTCCACCGATGTCTGCCGCTACGCCGGGGCCCTGGAGCGCCGCGAACAGGCCGTCGTCGCCGGGGTGAAGCTGCGCACTCCGATGCTGGATGTGGAGACGGTCGCGGCCGGCGGCGGCTCGATCCTCAGCTTCGATGGGCTGCGGGCCCGCGCCGGACCCGAGAGCGCCGGCGCCGATCCGGGCCCGGCCGCCTATGGCCGCGGCGGGCCGGCCACGGTGACCGACGCCAATCTGGTGCTGGGCCGCATCGACCCGACCGCCTTCCCGGCGGTGTTCGGCCCCAGGGGCGACCAGCCGCTGGACGCCGGCGCCGCCCGCGCCCGGCTCGCCGAACTCGCCGAGGCCATGGGCGCTGAAAGTCCGGAGACGGCCGCCGAAGGCTTCCTGGCCGTGGCGGTCGAGCAGACGGTGCAGGCGATCGGGCGCATCTCCACCGAGCGGGGCTTCGATCCCAGGGGCCACGCCCTGGTGGCCTTCGGCGGCGCCGCCGGCCAGATCGCTTGCTGGGTGGCCGAGGCCCTGGGATCGAACGAGGTGCTGTGCCCGAGGTTCGCCTCGCTGCTTTCCGCCTGGGGTATCGGCCATGCCGAACTCAGGTCGCTGCGGCAGGCGGGGCTGGAGCAGCCGCTGGACGCCGACGGACTGGCGGCCGCCCGGGCGCTGGCCGAGCGGCTGCAAGCGCAGGTCCGCGCCGACCTGCTGGGTCAGGGCGCCGAACCCGGTCCGGCCGAGGTGCGGGTCCGCATCCGCTACGACGGGGCGGATGCGGCCCTGGCGGTTGCGCTGGGCGAGGCGGGCGAGATGGCGGCGGCGTTCGAGGCCGCGCACCGGCGGCTGTTCGGGTTCATGGAGCCGGGGCATCCGCGCGTGATTGCGTCCGTGGAGGTCGAGGCCGCGAACCTCCCTCCACCCGCTCATCCCCGCGAAGGCGGGGATCCAGGCGTTTTGCTTGCAGACTCTGCGGCCGCGCCAACCGCCTCGGGAAAAAACCTGGCTCCCCGCTTTCGCGGGGATGAGCGGGGAGTGATGTGGGCGGAGGGGAGGGCCCACGAGGCGCCTCAGGTTGCGGCGCATCAACTATCCGCCCCCCTCCCCGGCCCCGCCCTGATCGTCCGCGGCGACACCCAGATCGCCGTGGCGCCGGGATGGACGGCGATCCCCGAGGCCGACGGGCTGATCCGGCTGGTCCGCACCACGCCGCGGGCATCGACCGCCATCGAAGCGCTGGATCGCCCCGATCCGGTGACGCTGGAGCTGTTCAACCGCCGCTTCATGGGCGTGGCCGAGGCCATGGGGGCGGCGCTGGAGCGCACCGCCCGCTCGGTGAACATCAAGGAGCGGCTCGACTTCTCCTGCGCCCTGTTCGACGCCGATGGGGGGTTGGTGGCCAACGCCCCGCACATGCCGGTACACCTGGGCTCGATGGGATCCAGCGTGCTGGCGGTCCGCGAGCGCCACCCCGTGCTGCACCCGGGCGACGCCTTCGCCCTCAACAATCCCTATGTCGGCGGCACCCACCTGCCCGATATCACCTTGGTCATGCCGATCTTTCTGGGTGAGGCCGGATCGCCTGCCTTCTACGTCGCCGCGCGCGGCCACCATGCGGACGTCGGCGGGGTGCAGCCGGGCTCGATGCCGCCGTTCTCCCGGATCATCGAGGAAGAGGGCGTCATGCTCGACGCCCTGCCGATCATGCGCCAGGGGCGCTTTCTCGAGGCCGAAACCCTGGCCGCCCTGACCGCCGGGCCCTGGCCGGCCCGCGCGCCAGATCGCAACATCGCCGATCTCAAGGCCCAGATCGCCGCCTGCCAGGCCGGGGCGGCGGCGGTGACGGCGATGATCGACACCCACGGCGGGTCGGCGGTGGCCCGTTACATGGGCTTGGTCCAGGACAATGCCGAGGCCTGCGTCCGCCGCGCCATCGCCCGCCTCCATGACGGCGCCGCGAGGGTCCCGATGGATGGCGGCGGCGAGATCGTGGTCGCCATCCGCGTCGATGCCGCCGCCGGCGAGGCGGTGCTCGACTTCGAGGGGACCAGCGGGGTGCTGGCCTCCAACTTCAACGCCCCGACCTCGATCGTCCACGCCGCGGCCCTCTATGTGTTCCGCACCCTGGTCGAGGATGAGATCCCGCTGAACGCCGGTTGCCTGAAGCCGCTGAAGATCCTGGTTCCCGAGCCCTCGATGCTGGCCCCGACTCCGCCGGCGGCGGTGGTGGCCGGCAATGTCGAGACCAGCCAGCACTTGGTCGACGCCCTCTATGCCGCCCTGGGCGTCATGGCTAACGCCCAGGGCACCATGAACAATTTCACCTTCGGCGACGACGAGCGGCAGTACTACGAGACCCTCTGCGGCGGGGCCGGCGCGACCCAAGCGGCGGCGGGCGCCTCGGCCGTGCACACCCACATGACCAACTCGCGGCTGACCGACCCCGAGATCCTGGAGCGGCGCTTTCCGGTCCGTCTCGAATCCTTCGCGGTCCGCCGCGGTTCCGGCGGCGCCGGCGCCCATGCCGGCGGCGACGGCGTGGTTCGCCGCATCCGCTTCCTGGAATCAATGGAGGCGGCCCTGCTTTCGACCCGGCGCACCCACGCCCCCCAAGGAATCGCGGGGGGCGAGGGAGCAAAGCCAGGGCTCAGCCGTTTGATCGCAACAGGCGGCGCTGTAAGAGAGCTTTCGGGCTGTTTCTCCATCCGCGTGCAGCCTGGGGATATCGTGGAGATCCAGACGCCGGGGGGCGGCGGTTTTGGTCCAGCATCATCTTCTTCCTAGCGTCTGAAAGGACCCCATATGGGTTTTGCCGCCTTGCTCTCGTCCCTGGCCATCCTGGCCTCGAGCCCCTCCAGCCTCCTGCTCGCCCAGGCCGACGGGCCGCCGACGGCCCAGGCCCCGGTCTCCACCGGCACCAGCCACGACGCCCAGGCCAATGCCGACGCCGTCGCCAACGGCGAGGAACCCTTCCCCACCGGCGCCCCGACCGACGACTATGGCTTCATGGGCTGGTGCTATGGCGCCCTGGCCGGGCATCTGTCGCTCTACGACAAGGTGCTGCCGCAGGTGCGGCGCATCGAGGGCGAGTTCCCCGATTCCGCCACGTCCCTGGACAAGGTGATGGACAGCTACCGGGTCCAGCACGAGCGCGGCGAGAAGATCCTGGCCCGCTACGATCGCGCCCTCAGCGTCGAGGAAGCCTCCGGCAAGACCGGCGGCGTCGAGCGCACCGCCGCCGTCGCCAGGGGTCGCGAGGCCTGGAAGGGCTCCGATACCGCCGAGCCCCGCCAGCTGGCCCAGCTGTGGATGTCCTGGGCCCTGCCCGACCGCTGCCAGTCCACTGCCGCGCGGCTCGCGCCCAGCGGGGGGTAGCGGGCTGGAATTAGGCCGAATCACCAGACTTCCGCTCGTCCCGGCGAAGGCCGGGACCCAGGACAAGTAACGCCCATGCAGCCCAGGGGTCCGCGGCCGCGCCGCCGCGCTCTATTCTGAACGGATCGGCTCTAACCTGTCCTGGACCCCGGCCTTCGTGGCCGGGGTGAGCGGTGGAAAAGTTGGCGCCAAGTCCGCCTGAACTCGATCCGCCCTAGACCCCCGCCGCCACCGCCCGCCGGTCCGCCGCCCCGATCTTCACCGTCAGGCC
>DATCFQ010000153.1:0-5638 GCA_036509495.1 Caulobacteraceae bacterium | reverse complement strand
CGCCTGGACGCCGTCGTCGCCTTCAAGGCGCTGACCCAGGAGATCATCCGCCAGGTGGTGCACAAGTTCGTGCTGCAGCTGGAAGCCCAGCTCGCCGACCGGCACATCACCATCGAGCTGGACGACGACGCGGCCGACTGGCTGGCCAAGAACGGCTTCGACGAGCTCTACGGCGCCCGGCCTCTGGCCCGGGTGATCCAGGAGCACATCAAGAAGCCTCTGGCCGACGACATCCTGTTCGGCAAGCTGGTTCGCGGCGGCCACGTCAAGGTCATGCTCAAGGACGGCAAGATCGCCTTCGAGATCGAGTCGGCCGGCGGACCGGTGGTCGAGGGCGCTTCGGGCGCCCCCCCCGTGGGCGAGACCCCGGCGGCGGAGTCGGGCGAACCTGCCCTGGCCGAATAGGCCGGTCTTAGCGAACGCAATAAAGCGGCGGGGTCGGTGAATGCCGGCTCCGCCGTTTTGCTGTCAGGTGTGGTCGCGGGCCTGCCGGCGAAGCCGCAGCTCTCCCCAAATCCGGAACAGATATTCGACGGTAGCGGCCGTTCCGAAGAACAGGAGGGAGTAGCCGACCATATGAAGGATCTCGGCCAAATTTTCTGCGAGAGGTTTGACCGATCCGCCGGACGCTCCAGG
Source organism: Caulobacteraceae bacterium (assembly GCA_036509495.1). Lineage (GTDB taxonomy): Bacteria > Pseudomonadota > Alphaproteobacteria > Caulobacterales > Caulobacteraceae > JANWHQ01. Next base: position 5,002 of record DATCFQ010000153.1, on the reverse strand, counting down.
AGTCAGCAGCACTGCGCCCATCACGATGTCGCCGACCAGATGCAACAGTCCGGCGATGACCAGCAGCCAGGTCACCGGGTGCCAACGCTGCGAAGCCAACCACCGCCGCGTTGTCTCAGACGCTGACCGGAAGGGAATGGATTCGGTGTCTTCGCTCATTGGAGCATGCCTCCATCGGCTAGCCGCTCATTCCGGATCCGTTCCCAGATCCGCCAGGAAATCTCGATCGAGGCGGCCGTCGCCAGGCCCATCAGCGTCACCCCCACATCGCGTTCGATGTAGGCGACCGTTCTCGGCCCGAACCACCAGAGGTATGGATCGGAGCCGCCGTATCCCTGAAACCGCAGGAGGTAGCTGGCCGCACGCGCGGCGAATACAGCCTCGGCCGACAGTTGGATGGCGACTGCAAACAGCATCAACCAGGTGATCGGATGAAGACGCGTGGCTGCCCCCGTTCGCGGCCGCTGAGCGACCGCGTCAAGGCAACCTAACAGCGAGCTTCGCCGCGCGTCTACAGCCCGCTCTCAGCTGGCGAGCCGGTCCAGCCCCAGGTTGGTGCGTTCGCGCCGCCGGCGGGCTTCGGCGGCGTAGAGCAGAAGGTGCAGGGCGCCGTGGTCGTCCAGCCGGTAGCCGTCGAAGCGGGCGATCTGGCCCAGCTCCACCAGCAGCGGATCGGCCTCCGGCGAAAGCCTGGCCCCGACCATGTTCCAGTCCTGGAACATCCGGCCCTCGGCCTCGCCCTCGCTCAACACCCGCACGGAGCGGTGGCGCGGATCGCGGAGGATCGTCGACATCAGGGCGGCGACACCCGCTTCAGGGCCCTCCAGCGCCTGGATGAACCAGCCCTCGTGCGCCAGCAGAAGGCCGGTCACGTCCATCAGCCGGTTCTTGCCCATGGAAGCCGCGACGATCCGGCAAACCGCCGCCTCGCCGTCCTCGCCAAGCACATTGGCCCATCGACTGACATAGACGAGACGGTGCAGGCGGCCGGCCATCGTTAAGCTCCGGATTCAACCGGTCCACTATCGCTAACAAGGGGTTACCAACGGCTTACGCGCGGGACGCGAACTCAGGGGGAACAGACGGTTCCGCGCTTGAGCTTTGCCGCCCGCTATGTCCTGTTCGGCTTCAGCAGGCGCGAGACCTGGGGCAGGGAGATGCGAGCGTGAAGCGGTGGATGCTGGTCGTCGCGGTGGCGAGTGCGGGACTTCTCGGGGTTGTCGGCGCCGCCCACACCCAAGGACAAGCCCAGGCGCCGGCCCAGCCGCATGGCGCGGGCACCGAGTCCGGTTTCGCGGTGTTCCAGACCCGCTGCATGGCCTGCCATGGCAATCCCAATGTGCCGCGGGCGCCCCAGCCCAGCGCCATCCGCCAGATGAGCCCCGAGCGGATCTATGACGCCCTGAGCGCCGGCCCGATGAAGTCCCAGGGCGACGCGCTCAGCGAGGATCAGCGCCGTATGGTGGCGGTGTTCATGAGCGGCCGTCCGTTCGGGACGCTGCAGCAGGGCGACGCCAGCCAGATGCCCAACCGCTGCCCCACCAACCCTCCGCTCGCCGCGCCCGAGGCCGCGCGCGACTGGAACGGCTGGGGCGGCGATCCCTCCAACGACCGCTTCAGGAGCGGGTCGGGCCTGACCTCGGCCGAGGTCCCGCGGCTGAAGCTGAAGTGGGCCTTCGGCTATCCGGGCGGGCTGTCGGCCTTCGGCCAGCCGACCGTGGCCGGAGGCCGCGTCTTCGTCGGCGCCGACACCGGCTATGTCTATTCGCTCGATGCGAAGACCGGCTGCGTCTTCTGGTCCTACCAGGCCAAGGGAACGGTGCGCGGCGCGGTGCGGATCGCGCCGGTCAGGGGCGTGAAGGGGGTGCGCTGGGGGGTGTTCTTCGGCGACTTCCACGCCAACGTCTACGGCCTGGACGCCCAGACGGGCCGCCAGCTCTGGACCACCCAGGTCTCCGACCATTTCGTCGCGCGGATCACCGCGGGCCTGGCGGCCTATGGCGGCAAGCTGTTCGCGCCGGTCTCGTCGTCCGAGGAGTTCACCGCCGCCTCGCTCGACTATCCCTGCTGCACCAATCGCGGCAGCGTGGTGGCGCTGGATGCGGCCACCGGGCGGCGGATCTGGACCGCCTGGGTCGTCGACAAGCCCCGGCCCACGCGCAAGAACTCCAAGGGGGTGCAGCAATACGCCCCCTCCGGCGGCTCGGTGTGGAACTCGCCGACCGTCGACGCCCGGCGCGGCGCGATCTACTTCGGGACGGGCGACGCCGAGACCGATCCGGCGCCCTCGACCACCGACGCGGTGCTGGCCGTCGACATCAAGACCGGCCGCCGGCTCTGGAGCTACCAGGCTGCGGCCAATGACAGCTTCCTCGGCGGCTGTTCGGGCCCGCAGCGCACCGACAACTGCCCCAAGGTGAACGGCCCCGACCTCGACATCGGCAACTCGCCGGTGCTGCAGACCCTGCCGGGCGGGCGGCGGGTGCTGGTGACGGGGACCAAGGACGGCCATGTCTTCGCGCTGGACCCGGATCACGGCGGCAAGCTGCTCTGGAACATCGAGGTGCTGCCCAAAACCGCGCGCGAGGCGGGCGGTATCTACTGGGGTGGGGCGGCCGACGGGGCCAAGGTCTACTACGGCCTCTCGGCCGGGGCGATGACGGCGGTGGAGCTGAAGAGCGGCCGGCGGGCCTGGTATCAGCCCCTGTCCAAGGCCAACAACAGCGCCGCGACCAGCGCCATCCCGGGCGTGGCCTTCGAGGGCGGCATGGACGGGGTGCTGCACGCCCTGTCGACCGCCTCGGGCAAGGAGGTCTGGAGCTTCGACACGGCCCAGCCGTTCGATACGGTCAATAAGGTGTCGGCGCACGGCGGCGGCATGGGTTCGGCTGGCCCGGTCGTGGCCGAGGGCATGCTGTTCTTGGGCTCGGGCTACGCCGTGGTCGGCGACAAGACCGGAAATGTGCTCTTGGCCTTCGCGCCCGGCTGAGATCTAGCCGCGCTCGCCGTCGGTGCTGGAGTGGGCGTGCCGGCGCTGGGGCCAACGGTCGTAGCCGGACGAGGCCGGCGCCGATGAGGCCGGAGTCGCTTGCTGAGCCTGAGGGGCGCTGGAAGCGGCTGAGGCGCCGCTGAGGGGTGGCGCCGAACTCGCTTCGACCGGAACGCTGGTCGTGCCGCCCGGACCGCAGGCGCAGAGTCCCAGCAGGATCAGGGCGGAAACGCCGCCGGCGATGGTCGCGCTCGTGCTCATGCCAGGACCTGAACGCGCCAAAGCCCCGCTCGTTCACCAAGACCCGCGCTGGCTGCAGCGCCGCTAGGCGAAGCGCACGGCGGCGTGCATTGTGCCCTCAACGATATCGAGACCCTGGGGAGGGGACATGGCGAACGCGGCGAGCGTCCAAGATAGCGGCGCCAAGGGCTTCCCGCCTGGGGCGTGGATGACCCTGATCCTCTGTTTCTGCGCCACCTTCATCGAGGGCATCGACCTGCAGTCCATGGGCATCGCCGCGCCCAAGCTGGGACCCGAGTTCCATCTGGCCGCCAAGCCGCTCGGCTATGTGCTGTCGGCCAGCCCGCTCGGCCTGTTCTTCGGCGCCTTCATCGGCGGACGCCTGGCCGACGCCTTCGGCCGCAAGATCGCGCTGATCCTGGCCATCGCCGTCTTCGGGGTGTTCCAGCTCACCACCGTCTGGGCGCCGGGCTTTACGGCCCTGCTGATCATCCGCTTCGCCTGCGGCCTTGGTCTCGGCGGCGCCCTCCCCAATCTGATCGCCCTGACCTCCGAGGCGCTGGGCGGCAGGAACAGCATCCTGAACGTGGTGATCACCGCCGCCGGCATGCCCACCGGCGGGGCCCTGGCCAGCTACATCGCCTTCCAGGGCGGCGAGCACGGCGACTGGCGCACGGTGTTCTATGTCGGCGGCATCGCGCCTCTGGTGCTGGCGCCGATCATGGTCTTCATCCTGCCGGAGTCGCACATGTTCCGCGCGGCCAAGGCCGCCGCCGCCGAGGCCGGACGCCGGCTGAACACCTTCAAGGTGCTGTTCGGCGACGGGCGCGCCGCCGCCTCGATCCTGCTCTGGCTGGGCTTCTTCGGCACCACCCTGGTGACCTATCTGCTGCTCAACTGGCTGCCCAAGCTGCTGGTCAACAACGGATTCTCCAAGACCGACGCCTCCTTCATCCAGATCTTCTTCAACATCGGCAGCGCTGCCGGCTCGATCTTCCTGGGCTGGCTGATGCAGAAGAAGCCGCGCCGGATGATCCTGTTCGTCTGCTACGTCGGGGTGGCCGCCTTCCTCTACGGCCTCACCCTGGTCGGCAAGAGCGTGGTCCTGGCCTCCTGGGACGTGGCGATCATCGGCATGTTCCTGCTGGGCGCGCAGTACATCCTCTATGGCCTGTCGCCGCTGTTCTACCGGACCGAATCACGTGGCACCGGGACGGGGGCCGCGGTGGCCGCCGGCCGGCTCGGATCGGCGACCGCGCCCCAGCTCGGCGGCCTGTTGGTCGCCGCCGGCGCCAGCTTCGGACAGGTGATGGAATCGCTGTTGCCGGTCACCGCGCTCTCGGCGGCGGCGGCGATTCTGCTGATGTTCTGCAAGCGCGCGGACGACTGAATTTCGCCGCCGCGCGGCGCCGCCCGCGGCCTATGCTGCACCGCATTGAAAGGCTCCGCTGGAAGCCCTATATCGGGCCTCCATTCGCGGCCCTGTTGCGCCTGCGGTGGTGCTTCGAGGGCCGCTCCCGATGCTGCTCACCATGATGAAGGCCAAGCTGCACCGCGCGACGGTGACTCAGGCCGATCTCGAGTACGAAGGCTCGATCGCCATCGATCGCGAGCTGCTCGAGGCCGCGGGAATTCTGCCGCACGAGCAGGTGGACGTGCTCAACATCACCACCGGCGAGCGGTTCACCACCTACGCCATCGAGGCGCCGCCCGGCTCGAGGGTGATCGGGGTGAACGGCGCCGCCGCCCGGCTGGTCCAGCGCGGCGACAAGG
>DATCFQ010000152.1:0-4157 GCA_036509495.1 Caulobacteraceae bacterium | reverse complement strand
GGTCGCACTCCCAGACCACCTCGACGCGCCAGCCCATCGCTTGCAGTCTGCTACTGGTTTCGATGTCTCTGGTGTGGTTGCGGGCGATCTTGGCGGTCCAATAGTCGCGGTTGGCTTTCGGGACGCGGGCGCCGCGGGTGCAGTCGTGGCCGTGCCAGAAGCAGCCGTGCACGAAGATGGCCAGCTTGCGTCCGGGCATGACGATGTCGGGGCGGCCGGGCAGATCGCGGCGGTCGAGTCGGTAACGTGCGCCCAGACGCCACAATAGGCGCCGGACGATCAGTTCCGGCCCGGTGTCGCGCGCCTTGACCCGCGCCATCACCGCCGAGCGCTTTTCGGCGGTGAAGACGTCGGTCATCAGAGCCCGTCGAACAGGGCCGTCGACAGGTAGCGCTCGGCGAAGCTCGGGATGATGGTGACGATCAGCTTGCCGGCATAGGCGTCTTCCGAGGCCAGGCGGAAGGCGGCGGACAGCGCCGCGCCCGACGAAATGCCGCCGGGCAGACCCTCGACGCGGGCGGCCCGGCGCGCCATCTCGAAGCTCTCGTCGTTGGAGACGGTCATCACTCGGTCGATGACCCCACGATCGAGCACGCCGGGCACGAAGCCCGCACCCAGCCCCTGGATCCGGTGTGGTCCGGCCGGACCACCGGACAGCACCGCCGATCCCTCCGGCTCCAGGGCGATCATCTGCACCGATGGTTTCCTGGCCTTCAGGGCGTGGCCGACACCGGTGATGGTGCCGGCGGTGCCGACCCCGGAGACCACCGCGTCCACCCGGCCGGCGGTATCGTTCCAGATCTCCTCGCCGGTGGAGACCTGGTGCACCATGGGGTTGGCCATGTTCTCGAACTGCTGCGGCATGACCGAGCCCGGGATCTCGGCCAGCAGCTCCTGGGCGCGGGCGACCGCGCCGCGCATGCCCTTTTCCGCCGCCGTCAGCTCCAGCCGGGCGCCCAGCAGCACCAGCATCTTGCGCCGCTCCATCGACATGCTCTCCGGCATGACCAGGATGATCGGATAGCCCTTGGCGGCGGCCACGAAGGCCAGGGCGATGCCGGTATTGCCGCTGGTCGGCTCGATGATGGTCGATCCGGGCTTGAGCACGCCCTCGACCTCGAGGGCCTCGATCATCGAGGCGCCGATGCGGTCCTTGACGCTGCCCAGCGGATTGAAGAACTCCAGCTTGGCCAGCACCTCGCCCTTGGGCTTCAGCTCGGCGGTCAGCCGCGGCAGGCGGATCAGCGGAGTATCGCCGACGGTGTCGATGATCGAGTCGTAAACCTTGCCGCGCCCGGCGCGCTTGAAGCGGGCGGCGTCGTAAGCCTTGGGGGCGATCGTGGTCATGGCGGCGGGTCTTTCGCGGTGTTGGCCTCTGCGGGTCACTCTAAGCGCGGGCGCCGAGCCTTGTCCGCCCAGAAATCGTCGGGCCTCGTTCAGCCGCGACGATGGCGGCCCCACTCGCCGGAGGGCCTATTGGCCCGAGGCCTCGCCGGGCGCCATCAGGTGGCTGTGCTGGACGCCATGGGCCGGCGCCGGCAGCAAGAGGCCGAGCGCTATGCCCAGCATCGCCCCGAAGCCCAAAATCACCTTGGCCATCAATCCGTCCTCTAGCGAGTTACAGGAATGCAAAGGTGCACCGTCTGTTCCGCCTAGGTCGGAATGGGAGGGCTGGAGCGCAAGCGGCAAACCTGGCCGCGGCGCCTTACATTTTCTTCATTCGGAACGAGCGGCGCTGGGCCTCGAGGCTTGACCCGCCCCCCGCCCGGCGCGCCAGATAGCGGCAAGGAATTCGAGGAAACGACCATGGACCAGCCATACGATCTCGTCGTGCGCGGCGGCCTCGTCCACGACGGCCTGGGCTCCGCCCCGCGCGAGGCGGATGTCGCGGTCAAGGACGGCCTGATCGCCGCCGTCGGCGCGATCGCCGGCCGGGGAACCGAGGAGATCGACGCCAGGGGCCAGGTGGTGACGCCGGGCTTCGTCGACATCCACACCCACTATGACGGCCAGGCCACCTGGGACGAGCGGATGCAGCCGTCGTCCTGGCACGGGGTGACGACGGTAGTGATGGGCAACTGCGGGGTCGGCTTCGCCCCCTGTCGCGCCGCCGACCACGACCGGCTGATCCGCCTGATGGAAGGCGTCGAGGACATCCCCTTCCCGGTGATGACCGAGGGCCTGCCGTGGAACTGGGAGACCTACCCCGACTACCTGGACAGCCTCGAAGGCCGCCGCTTCGACATCGATATCGGCAGCCAGCTCCCCCACGCGGCCCTGCGCGTCTTCGTCATGGGCGAGCGCGGCGCCAACCGCGAGCCGGCCAGCGAGGCGGACATCGCCGCCATGGCCGCCCTCGCCGAGCGCGCGGCGCGCGCCGGGGCCCTGGGCTTTTCCACCTCGCGGACGCTGAACCACCGCACCAGCGACGGCCAGCCGACCCCCACCCTCACCGCATCGGAGGAGGAGCTGACGGGCATCGCCATGGGCCTGCGCGCCGCCGGGACCGGGGTCCTGCAGTTCGTCTCCGACTTCGCCGACCCCAGGGCCGAATTCGCCATGCTGCGCCGCATCGCCGAGCGTTCGGGCCGGCCGCTCTCCTTCTCCCTGGTCCAGAGCCCCCTCCATCCGGAAGGCTACAAGAGCCTGCTCGCCGACCTCGAAGGCGCCGTCGCCGCCGGCGTCGCCATGAAGGCCCAGGTGGCGCCACGTCCAGTGGGCGTCCTCCTCGGCCTGGAACTGACCCTCAACCCCTTCACCCACCACCGTCCGTACAAGGAGATCGCCGCCATGCCCTTCGCCGAGCGGCTGGAGCGCCTGCGCGATCCCGAGTTCCGCCGCCGCCTCATCGCCGGCGCGCCCGAAAGCGGCGTGCGCGGCATGCAGAGCGCCTGGAACCGCATGCACCTGATGGCCGGCGAGCCGGATTACGAGCCGACGGCGGACTCCACCGTCGCCGCCCACGCGGCGGCGCGCGGCGTCTCGCCCGAGGATGTCGCCCTCGACCACATGCTCACCGATGGCGGAAGGGGCATGCTCTACGTGCCCTTCCTCAACTACGCCCAAGGATCGCTCGATCCGGCCCACGCGATGCTCGTCCACGCCGACACGGTGCCGGGCCTCTCGGACGGCGGCGCCCATGTGGGCATGATCTGCGATGGCAGCTTCCCGACCTCCATGCTCACCCATTGGACCCGCGATCGCAGCCGGGGGCCATAGCTGCCCCTCGGCGCCGCGATCCGCATGCAGACGCGCGATACCGCGCAGGCGGTGGGACTGGAGGATCGCGGTCGCCTGGCGCCCGGCTGGCGCGCCGACCTCAACGTCATCGACTACGAAAACCTGACGCTGCACGCGCCGCAAGTCGCCTACGACCTCCCCACCGGCGGCCGGCGCCTGATCCAGAAGGCGAGCGGCTACGCCGCCAGCATCGTCGCCGGCCAGGTGACCTACCGCGACGGCCAGCCGACGGAGCACTTGCCCGGGCGCCTGGTGCGCGGCGCGCGCCGCGCGCCGATGGCCCTGGCCGCCGAATGAAGCAAGGAGACGCCCCATGAACCTGAAGGTCCTGGAAACCACCTGCGAGTGGAAGGCGCCCGACGTCGCCGATCCCCACGCCTGGACCGAGACCTTCGATGCCGCCGAGATCGTCGAACTCGACGCCGCCGTCGCCCACGCCCGCGCCAGTTCCGAGAACCTGCTCGAGATCGGCAAGGCTGACTTTCCCCTGCCGACCCTCGCTCGGCGCCTGAAGTCGATCGAGGCCGAGCTGATGGACGGCCGCGGCTTCGTGCGTCTGCGCGGCCTGCCGCGCGAGCGCTGGTCCAATGATGAGATGTGTACGGCCTATTGGGGGATCGGCGCCCACCTCGGCCGACCCTGGCCGCAGAATCACTACGGCCATGTGCTGGGCGATGTCACCGACCAGGGCAAATTGCCCGGGGACCCCACCGCGCGGGGAAACGAACTGGGCCAGATCGGCCTCGATTTCCACTGCGACGGCTCCGACCTCGTCGGTCTTCTTTGCCTGCAGACGGGGGTGAGCGGCGGGCTCTCGGCGGTCTGCAACTCCGTCGGCCTCCACAACGACATGGTGCGCGAGCGTCCCGATCTGGCGGCCGAGCTCTACAAGCCCCAGCCCTACGACATGCGCGGTG
>DATCFQ010000151.1:0-5055 GCA_036509495.1 Caulobacteraceae bacterium | reverse complement strand
CTGGGAGCCGCGCGAAGCGAAGCATTCCCGGCGCGCCACGACTTGTCCGTCGCACCCGCTCCTCGACTTGGAGGCGCCCAGATCATATCATCGCGGCTCGAATATTCTGGAGAATTGTGGGCGTCCGGGATAAATATTTTTTCGGCTCCCCTACTGATCAGTTGCGGGGAGGCCATATCTTTGAACAGCGTTCTTTGAAGCCGCAGAGCGCTTCGACGACGCCGACTCCTGACCTCGAGGTCTCATCATGCCCGCAACCCTTGTCTTCAGCGTCATCCAGCAGGACGGCGCCTGGTCGGTGGAGCACCAGGGCCGCTTCTCCAACCGTTCCCGCGAGAAGGCCGAGGTCGTCGCCTCCGCCACCAAACTGGCCAGGGCCGCCGCCACTGGCGGACAGGCGACGCAGGTCCGTATCGAAGGCGAGACCGGCTATTTCGCCCACGGCCGCGACTGAGGCGACCGGCCGCAACGCCTGCAGAACACCGCTAGGATCTAGTGGAGTTAAGCTTTGCTGTGGGTGTCTTGAGCAAATCGCCGCGGGCGTCGCGTATAGCGGCGGCGGGTATGCTCTGAAGCCGCGGGCTCAGTCGGGGGGCGAATCGCCGCCGTCGTCAGCCGGCTCGGGCCGTCGGGACGCCACGCAAAGGTCGCGCAGCTGGCGCATCAGGGCCGGGCCGTTGACCTGCTGGTCGGAATAGCCTTCGGCTTTCAATTGTTTTCGCACTTCGGCGACGCCGGCGTATTCGCCGGATCGGGCCAGGGCGAAGGCGCGTTCAAGCGCTGTGGGACGGAAATCCATCCGTGCAATATGGGTTGCTATGGGTCCGATGGCAGCCCCGCACGGAAAAAGTTTCTGGGAGCGAAGCTTGTAATTCCACGCGGATATTCTAAGTTAGCGCGTCGAATATCGCTCAGGTTCGGTCGCTCTCCTAGGCTCGATTGACCTCGGGCAAGGACCTGTCCTCCGCCTCTTCGAGACTTTGATCGTCTGCGCGACGCGCGGATGTCTTTATCTATTCGTGAAAGACCTAACGACATGACGACGGGGACCGTGAAGTGGTTCAACGCGACCAAGGGGTTCGGCTTTATTCAACCCGACGATGGCGGCAAGGACGTGTTCGTCCACGTGTCCGCAGTCGAGCGTTCCGATCTTGGCAGCCTCAGCGAAGGCCAAAAGGTCGGCTATGAACTCGAAAGCGACCGCAAGACCGGCCGTGAGTCGGCAGTCTCGCTGAGGTCGGCCTGAGGGCGACCGCTTTTCCCGAGATGACGATCGGCTGATCGCCTTCGAGGCAGAGGTTCTGGAGACGGTCAGCAATGGCCGCCTTCGGGTGCGTCTCCGGAACGGACATTCTTTGACGACCCGGGCGCCGACGAGCGGCGCGACGGAGACCCGGCGGGGGCTGCGAGGTTACGCCGAACTGCTCCCCGGCCCGGTTGGCGGATGGCGCTTCGTCGCCGCCCCACTGATGCAGACGGAGGCCTAATGGCCAAGGAAGATGTCATCGAGCTGGAAGGAGTGATCGCCGAGATCCTCCCGGGCGCCCAGTTTCGCGTCCAGCTCGACGGGCAGGATATGATCATCCTGGTCTACACCGCCGGCAAAATGCGCAAGAACCGCATCAAGACCATGGTCGGCGACCGGGTCACGGTCGAGATGACCCCCTACGACCTGACGCGGGGCCGTCTCGTCTACCGACACAAGTCGGAAGGCGCGCCCACGGGCCAAGGCCGTCGTGTCTACAGGCCGAGGCGGTGACCGACGTCATCGCCCGCGTCTTGATTGCGTGCCCCCAGACGGGCGATCCGGTCGAGACGGTGCTGCGCCTGCGCCCCACGGCGTTCCAGGCGCTGCAGGGGGAATACCGCTTCCGTTGCACCCGCTGCGGCCAGATCCATTCCTGGCGCAAGGAAGACGCATGGCTGGACGAGGTGCGTCCGCGTCACATGTGACGCTCAGAGCTTCACGCCCCTGAGCCGCAGGGCGTTGCTGATCACGCTGACCGATGACAGCGGCAAGGTGTTCCGGGTGGCCGAGGCCAGCCTGGGATACGTTTGTGATCTTCCGCTCGCGCCACACGTGGCCCTGGGGCTGGGCGCGATGGGGACGGTCGATGTGGTCCCGACAGCGATCAAGCCCGCCTATGGCGGCAGCTCTGTCTCCTGGATGCCGTTCCTGCGGCTGAAGCTTCGCTAGGCACACCCAAACCCCGCTCATCCCGGGCCTTCGCCGGGATGAGCGGGGTGGGAGGGGCGTCAGGCGCCCTTGAAGGCGGGTTTGCGCTTGTCGATGAAGGCGCCCATGCCCTCCTTCTGGTCTTCCAGGGCGAACATCGAGTGGAACAGCCGGCGCTCGAAGATCACCCCTTGGCTGAGGCTGGTCTCATAGGCGGCGTTGACCAGCTCCTTGGTCAGCATCACCGACACCGGCGACAGGCCCGCGATCTTCTTCGCCGCCTTCATCGCCTCCTCGATCAGGACCTCGAGCGGCACCACGCGGCTGACCAGGCCCGAACGCTCGGCCTCTCCGGCGTCCATCATCCGGCCGGTGAGGATCATCTCCATGGCCTTGGACTTGCCGACCAGGCGGGTCAGGCGCTGGGTGCCGCCGGCGCCGGGCGAGACGCCGAGGGTGATCTCGGGCTGGCCGAACCTGGCGTTCTCGGCGGCGATGATGAAGTCGCACATCATCGCCACTTCGCAGCCGCCGCCCAGGGCGAAGCCGGCCACCGCGGCGATCACCGGCTTCCTGCACCGCGTCACCCGCTCCCAGTTGCGGGTGATGAACTGCTCCTTGTAGGCGCCGACATAGGTCTTGGAGACCATCTCCTTGATATCGGCGCCGGCCGCGAAGGCCTTCTCCGATCCGGTCAGGATGATGCAGCCCACCGCGTCGTCGGCCTCGGCGACGTCGAGAGCGGCGGTCAGCTCGTCCATCAGCTGATCGTTGAAAGCGTTCAGCGCCTCGGGGCGGTTGAAACGGATCAGGCAGACGCCGTCGGCGGTCTCGACGAGGAGGGTGTCGTAACTCATGCAAAGCTCCTTCAGGCCAACTCGGCCAGGCGTCCGCGGAATAGCTGGATGATCGCGGAGAAGTCCTTGTTCCCGTAGCCCAACTGGTCGAACAGGGCGAAGAGGCCTTCCGCCTGTGCGCCCATGGGGGCGGAGGCGCCCGCCGAAGCGGCGGCGGCCTGGGCCAGCTTCAGGTCCTTGAGGATCATCGCGGTGGCGAATCCGGCCCGGTAGTCGAAATTGGCCGGCGAATTGGGCACGGGGCCCGGGATCGGGCAGTTGGTGGTCACCGACCAGCACTGGCCCGAGGACTTGGAGGTGATGTCGTAGAAGCGCTGCCAGTCCAGGCCCAGCTTCTCGGCCAGGGCGAAGGCCTCGCAGGTCCCCAGCATGGAGATGCCGAGCAGCATGTTGTTGCAGATCTTGGCCGCCTGGCCGGCGCCTGGGCCGCCGGCGCGGATCACCGCCCGGCCCATGGGCCGCACCGCCTCCTCGACGGCGGTGAAGGTCTCGTCGTCACGGCAGCCCACCATGAAGGTGAGGGTGGCCGCCTCGGCCCCCATCATGCCGCCCGAAACCGGCGCGTCGGCGTAGCGCATGCCCGCCTTGGCGGCGATGTCGGAAAGCTCGCGCGCCGTCTCCACGTCGATGGTCGAACAGTCGACCAGCAGGGTCCCCGGGCGGACATTGGGCAGCACGTCCTGGATCATCACTTTGCGCACGTGGGCGCCGGCCGGCAGCATGGTGATCACCGCATCGGCTTCGCGGACGGTCTCGCCGGCGCTGGAGCCGGTCTCGCAGCCGGCCTCTACGGCCCTGGCGACCGCCTCCGCCGACAGGTCGAAGGCCGAGACCCTGCGCTGGCCCTTGATCTGGTTGGCGGCCATGTGCCCGCCCATGTTGCCGAGACCGATGAATCCGATCCGCATCCGTTGAATCTCCTGCGCCGCCTCAGGCGAGCGGCATCCATTCTTCCCCGGCCGGCAGGGGCGCGAAGAACTCGTCCAGCACCCCTCCGGTCACGCCCGCCAGCGTGTCCGGCGACCAGGCTGGCGCATTGTCCTTGTCGATGATGACGGCCCGGACGCCCTCGATGAAGTCGTGGCGCCGGGTCATGCGGACGGCGAGCCGGTATTCGGCCGCCATCTCCTCGGCGAAGCTGGTCCGCCGGGCGCCCTCGCGGATCAGCCGCAGCGCGACCTTCAAGGTGGCGGGGCATTTGCGGTCGAGGATCGCGGCCTGAGCCCGGGCCCAGCCCCCGCCCTGCTCCAGGGCCGCCACGATCTCCTCGATGGTATCGAACCCGAACAGCTGGTCGAGCATCTCGCGATACTCGGCGAGCGGGGCCGGGCCGGGGTCGGCGGAATACTCGGAAAGACATCCCCTGATCCGCTCGTCCCCGCGAAAGCGGGGATCCAGGCTTTTTTCAAGGACCGCCTGCGCATGCTGAGAGTCAGTCAAAACGCCTGGGTCCCCGCTTTCGCGGGGATGAGCGGAAACCAGAGAGGCTTTCAGCGCCTCCAACCGCCCGCTCTCCACGTAATGCGTCGCGATCCCCAAAGCGCAGCAATCGGCGGCCTTCAACCGCGCTCCGGTGAGGCCGAGCCAGGCGCCGGCCTGGCCGGACAGGCGGGGCAGATGCCAGCCGCCGCCGACGTCGGGAAACAGGCCGATATCGCCCTCGGGCATGGCCCAGAGCGTCCGCTCGGTGGCCACCCGGACGCTGGCCGGCATGGAGATGCCGACCCCGCCGCCCAGGGTGACGCCGTCCATGAACGCCACCACCGGCTTGGGGTAGCGGGCCATCAGTTCGTTCATGCGATATTCCGAGCCGAAGAACCGCCGGGCCTCGACGCCGTCGCCCTGGCCGCTCTCGGCCACCTTGCGGATGTCGCCGCCGGCGCAGAAGCCGCGCTCGCCGGCGTGGTCGATCAACACCAGCGAAACGGCGTCGTCGTCCGCCCAGGCGAGCAGGGCCTCGGTGATGGCCTCGCACATGCCGGCGGTGAGCGCGTTCAGCGCCCGCGGCCGGTTCAGCGTCAG
>DATCFQ010000150.1:0-2129 GCA_036509495.1 Caulobacteraceae bacterium | reverse complement strand
GCCGGCCTTGCTCGGCCACGATGCGGGCGACGTCGGCTTCGGCCGGCGGCGGCTCGACCCCGCCAGCCGCTCCCTGGAGGGCGGCCAGGGCGTCCTGCATCCGTCCCAGGCCCGCCAGCGCCCGAGCGCCCTCGAAACCGTCCGTCGCCTCGACCTCCTGGATGGCGGCGAACGCCTCGCGCGCCTGTTCGAAGCGGCCGAGCGCCAGCAAGGCCGCGCCAAGCTGGCGGCGGCCCAGGTCGCTGAGATTGCGGGCCCGGTGCAGGATCAGGCCCGCGCCCGCCACTGTCTTGAGATCGCGTCGGCCCCAGGCGCTTTTGGCGTCGGCCTTGAGCGCCCAATAGGCCTGCTGGCGCTCCGGCCCCGAGGACGGCGTTCGATCGGTGCAGATGGCGTCGGACCAGGCGACCTCGAAGCGGCGGACGGCCTCGTCCGCCAACGGTGAGGTCCACAGGTCTTTGGTATCGAGCGCGAGCGTCACGCGCCGGCCCGGCTGAGGATGAATTCGTTGTCGAGCGTGTTCCCCACCGGGAACTGGTAGGCGCCGACCCGCTCGAAGCCGTGGCGGGCATAGAGCCGCTGGGCGTCCTGGTTCTGCGACCAGACCCCGATCGATAGCCGCCGCCCCTGTACGCCCAGCCAGTCCAGGGCCGTGGGATCGGCTCTACGAATCTGCAAATCCATGCTCGCTCAGACTCATCCTGCGGCGGTCCTTTAAGGAGGGTGAGGCCGAAAGCGCAAATTCCCTGGGGCACGCCGGCGTCGGGGCGTCCACAGGCATGCCCTGGGCCAGCTGGGTCCCGGCCGCAGCGGTGAGCTACGTTCCGACCTTCCGCGGACCTGCGCAACGGGTCGGTCCTGGTTAGGCTTGGCTGGCGGTGGGCGGCCCTAGGCGACTCCGAAGTTGCGGCGGCTTGCCTGTTCCAGGGCCTCCAACTCCTCGGCTGTGCTGTAGGCTCTTACCGCCCGCAAGGGACTGTTCGCAGGGCAGAAAACGAGGTCCAATTCGGTCATCGCGTCATCCAGGCTGCGCCGGGCGAGGTTGGCGATGTCGTAGAGAACAAAGCCGTGCCCATCCAGCCACGCCATCAGGTCCACGAGCTTGACCATGCCGCGCCCCTTGCGGTCCGCCCATAATGAAGCCTCCGCGATCACGATGTCTGTCTGCTGGAGCGTCTGCACCGCGCCCTTGAGAACCTCCAGCTCGAACCCCTGGACATCCAGCTTGATCACGAACGGACCTTCCAGGGCGTGCTCCTGCACCACGCCGTCCAGCGTGACCATTGGCACTTTGCGCACCATCGAACCGCGACGTTTGAGCAGGAACGAGGATCCGCTGAGCTTCGGGCAGATCACGAAGTCCGCCTCGCCGGCCTCGGGCCCGGCGGCGGCCTGGATCGCTATCGAGCCGGGATAGGTGTCGACGATCTGCTGCATGAAGGCCGCAGATTCCTCGAGCGGCTCGATCAGGACGTACCTGACGTCCTCGAAGGCGCCATAGTAGCCGTTCGTACCCATGGCCACGCCGACGTCGAACACCGTCTTGGGCCGCGCTCCCAGGTTCTTGGCTCGAAGCAGGCTCGACCCCTTGGTCAGCTTGTACCAACCCATCCCCAGCTCCACTCCCGACTTGTCCAATGGTCAGAATGGCGACGTCTGATCTTCGCCCGCCAGTTCCAAAGCGATCGGCACGGCTTTGACGATGAAGCCTTCCCCGCCATCCGGCAAGCGGACCTCCCGGATGCCCGCGAGGGATCGGGTCGCCGGCGTCGTTCCAGCAGCCACTGCGTGAGCCGGAGCTTTGCGTCGCCGGTGAAGCCCCGCATAAAGCAGGGGTGCGCGCCCTGCCCGCGATCGATTACGACAGTCATCCCGCCTACGTCGGCCTGCGGGAGGAGGCCCTTTCGCGTCGCGAAGAGGCGTTGGCGCGGCTCGAGCCGATCCTGGAATCCAAGCGGCGCTGGCTCGCGCGCGGTGCGGACGCCTTCTCTGGCCGCCGCGCTTCCGCACCGGGGGACTCCACAGCGGACGCCGTGGCTCGCGACGGCGCCGCCGGCGTCAAGCTCGAAGAGTCGCTCCTGGGTCCGGTGAAGTCCGCGGCCGGGCCGCTGCTGGACGCGCTGGAGACC
>DATCFQ010000149.1:0-3435 GCA_036509495.1 Caulobacteraceae bacterium | reverse complement strand
GCTGGGCGTCGAGCCAGGTCTGCAGCGGGATGGAGCCGGCGCGGTAGCGGATCTCGTCCAGCCGCTCGACGGTGCGGGCGCTGGTCAGCGAGGCCTGCAGGTCGACGGTCTCGGCGGCGTACTGGTCGCGGGCCGACAGGGCGTTCTCGACGTCGGTCAGGGCCTGATAGAGGGTCTGGCGGAACTGCACCGCCGCCGCCTCGTAGTCGGCGCGCGAGACCCCGACGCTCAGCTTCACCTGGTCGACCTGCAGGAAGGGCAGGGCGATGGCGGCGCCCAGGGTTCCGGCGGGGTTCTGCAGCAACTGGCTGAGGCTGGTGCTGGTGCTGCCGAGCCCGCCGGTCAGCGACAGGGTCGGATAGAAGCTGAGCCGGGTCTGGTCGACGCTGGCCAGCTTCTCACGCACCCGCATCTCGGCCGCTTGCAGGTCGGGGCGGCGGGCCAGGAGGGCGGCGGGGAGGCCGGCGTCCACCGCCGGCGGATCGCCCGCAGGCAAGGTCGCAAGTTCGTCCGATTCCACGGCGGTCTCGCCGTTCAAGAGCAGGTTGAGGGCGGTGCGCGCCTCGACCCGCTGCTCGATCAGGGTGCGCAGGCTGGCCTGCTGGCTCTCCAGGTTCTGGGCCGACTCGGCGACCTCCAGCGAGGACACGGAGCCGGCGCGGGCCTGGATCTTCACCAGGTCCAGGGTCCTCTGGGCGTAGGTGAGGCTGTCCTGGGTGAGGGCGATGCGCTCGTTCAGATAAGCGATCTGGAAATAGTCGTCGACGGCGGTCCCGATCAGCGACAGCCGCGTGCTGGCCAGGTCCTGGGCAGTGGCGCGCGCCTCCCAGCGGGCGACGTCCTTCTGCGCAGCCAGGGCCCCGAACAGGTCGACCTCATAGCTGGCCAGGAGGCTGCCGCTGTTCAGCCGGCTGCTCGGCAGGGGCCCCTTGAGCGGGGCGTTATAGCTATAGCTGTCGGTGGCGCTGATGGTCGGGTTGATCACCGCATAGCGTGCCTGCAGCTGGGCGCGGCGCAGGGTGATGGCGGCCACGGCCAGGTCGTTGTCGCGGGCCAGCACCCGGTCGACCAGCGTGTCGAGATCGGGGTCGCCGAACCTGCGCCACCAGGCGTCGCCCTGCACAGCCTGGTCGGTCGGCCCGGCATGGGTCCACTGCGGCTGGATCGTCACCTGCGGCGGGACATAGGGCGTGCGCAGGGTGTTGCAGCCGCCGAGCAGCACGGTCACGGCCAGGGCACCAAGGAGGAGTGAGGAGTGGGTCATTCGCGGGCCAGGGCCTCCACCGGGTCCAGGCGCGCGGCTTTGCGCGCCGGCATGAAGCCGAACACCATCCCGATCAGGGTCGAGAAGACGAAGGCCACCACGATCGACAGCGGCGAGATGATCATGGTGAAGCTGCCGTTGGCGATCTTGTTGATCAGCGTAGCCAGCAGAAGCGCCAGGCCCACGCCCATGCCGCCGCCGATCAGGCACAGCAGCGAGGCCTCGATCAGGAACTGGCTCAGGATGTCGCTGCGCCGCGCGCCCACGGCGCTGCGCACCCCGATCTCCATGGTTCGCTCGGTGACCGACACCAGCATGATGTTCATCACTCCGATGCCGCCGACGATCAGCGAGATCAGGGCGATGGCGGCGATGAACAGCGTCAGGGTCTGGGTGGTGCGCTCGATGGCCTTGCGGATGGTGTCGGTGGAGAAGGTGTAGAAGTCCTTCAGCCCGTGGCGCAGCGTCAACACCTTGACGATGGTGTCGGTGGCCACGTCCGCGGGCGCGCCGTCGGCCACCCGCACGGTGATGTTGCGCAGGTACGACTGTCCCAGCATGCGGCCGAGCACGGTGGTGTAGGGCGCATAGACGTTCAGGGTGTTGCCGTTGCCGAAGCCGGAGTCCTTGTGGGCGGCCACCCCGGTCACCCGGTAGGGCACCTTGCCCAGGAGGATCACCTGGCCCAGGGCATGGCCGTCGTCGCCGAACAGCTTGCGCTTGGTGTTGTCGTCGATGACCACGTCCTGGCTGAGCAGGCGCACGGCGGCGCGGTCGAACACCTGGCCCTCGGCCAGGGGCATGTCGCGCACCCGGAAATACTGCTCGCCGACGCCGTTCACCGTGCCGGAGGCCGAAACGTTGCGGTAGCGCAGGGTCACGGTGGTGTTGGCCGTCGGCGTGACGCTGTCGACGAAGCTCTGGCCGGCCAGGGCGTCGGCGTCGTCGGCGTTCAGGGTGTGGATCGAGGCGGCCTTCTCGTCGCCGAAGTCCTTGCCGGGATAGATGTCGATGGTGTTGGTGCCGATCGAGGAGATCTGCTTCAGGATCAGCTGCTGGGAGCCCTGGCCGATCCCCACCACCGACACCACCGAGGCGATGCCGATGATGATGCCGAGCATGGTCAGCACCGAGCGGGTGCGGTGGGCGTTCATCGCCGACAGGGCCAGCTGGAAAGCCTCGGTGAGCCGGTCCAGCCAGGCGAAGGCGCTGCCGCCGGGGGGATGGGCGGCCAGGGTGCGGGCGACTGGAGGCGCGGGCTTGTCGGTCTGACGGTCGGCGATGATCTCGCCGTCGCGGATCTCTATGATCCGGCGGGCGTGCTCGGCCACCGACATGTCGTGGGTGACGATGATGACGGTGTGGCCCTCGGCGTTCAGCTCCTCGAGCAGGGTCATCAGCTCGGCGCCGCTCTTGGAGTCCAGGGCGCCGGTCGGCTCGTCGGCCAGGATCAGCTGGCCGCCGTTCATCAGGGCTCTGGCGATCGAGACCCGCTGCTGCTGGCCGCCGGAGAGCTGGGACGGGCGGTGGTGCAGGCGATCGTCGAGGCCGAGGCGGGTCAAGAGCTGGCGCGCCCGGTTCTGACGCGCGCCGCGGGGCATGCCGGCATAGATCGCCGGCGTCTCCACATTGGCCAGCGCCGTGAGGTCCGCCATCAGGTGGTAGCGCTGGAAGATGAAGCCGAAGTGCTCGCGCCTCAGCTCGGCCAGCTCGTCCGGATCCATCGCGGCGGTGTCGCGGCCGGCCACCTGGTAGGAGCCCGAGGTCGGCCGGTCCAGGCAGCCCAGGATGTTCATCAGCGTCGACTTGCCCGAGCCCGAGGCGCCGACGATGGCCACCATCTCGCCCGCCTCGATGGTCAGGCTGACGTCCTTCAGCGCGGCGATCACCTGGTCGCCGGCCGGATACTCCCGGCGCAGGTGGGTGAGCTGGAGCAGGGGCTCTGGCATGACTAGCTCGCGCCGAGCTGCGCCCGCACCTGGCCGGGTTGCGGCCGTGCGCCGGCCTGCTGGGCCGCCGCCGCCGCCGCGGGCTTGGCCGGTCCTTCGCCGATGATCACCTTGTCGCCGGCCTTCAGCCCGCTCAGCACCTGGGCGCTGACGTTGTTGTTGATGCCGATGGCGACCTGGCGGGTCTGCGGCGGCCGGCGCGGATCGGTGAGCACCCGCACC
>DATCFQ010000148.1:0-4907 GCA_036509495.1 Caulobacteraceae bacterium | reverse complement strand
GGACCGCATGACTGCCGATGTAGCCGGCCCCGCCGGTCACCAGGACGGTGGTCATCTCACAGCAGTCCGCGTGGTTGGGGTTGGCCCGGGCAGGCCGACTTGGAGCGGGCGATGAGATTCGAACTCACGACCCCAACCTTGGCAAGGTTGTGCTCTACCCCTGAGCTACGCCCGCGCTCCGTCGAAGGCGCGGCTTATCGCAGAGCGATCCGGGGTTGGCAAGCGACCGGCGGCGCCGGAGCGGCGCTTTGTCACCCGAGCCGAAAACGCCGCCGCTGGCGCCAGCCCTGGCTGGTGTGCAGGTAGAGGTCCAGGGCCCCGATCCGCGCCCGGACCGGCGCTGCGAGGCGGCCCCGCAGCGTCTTCTCCGCGGCGTCCAGGACCGCTTCGTCCTCGTCCATGGCGACGGTCAGGTGCGGGACGGGCTCGGCGACCCCGCCGCCATAGGGCGGGCAGTCGGGGAAGGCTTCGGTGATGGCCCGGGTCAAGGCCAGGGCCGGGCCGCGCGGCTCCGGGGCCAGCCAGAGCACGCCAGGAAAGCGGCCGACGCCGGCGAAGCTGAGCTCGAAGGGCCGCACGCCCCTCAGGATCTGCTTCAGGCGGACGACGACATGGCGGTCGACCGCCGCCCACGGCCGGAACGGATAGAGGATGGTGACATGGGCGGGAACGCCAGCGGCGGCGCTGGGGCCCGAGCGGGCGCGCAGATCCCTGACGACAGGCTCTGCTTCAGGAACGACCAGGATGAGGCCGGTCTCCACGTTTCAGCGGGCGATGCGGGGCGCCTTCAGCCGCCGCTTGTTGACATGGGCGGCCGGCGTGCGGCCGGCTTCCTCGGGCATCTCGCCCTTGAAGTAGAAGCGTTGCCAGGCCTCCCTGACCGCTTCGGGGTCGCGCTTGCCCAGGCGGTCGTTGAACGCCTGCCGCTGCTTGTACCAGGCCTCGTACTCGGCCCTGAGGTCGGGCTCGTTCTCCAGGCGGCGGCGGGTGACGTCGAAGGCCTCGACCTGCTTGTCCTGGGACAGGGTGAGGAAGCAGAACGGTTCGCTCTTGGCGAAATGCACCTGGCCCGGGCGGGTGAACTTCCAGTTCATGGTGAAGGGGAAGGGCAGCCAGTCGGTCTCCACCAGGCCGACCAGGGGCTGGATGCCGTCCTTGATGTGGTTGGGCGGTCCCATGCACCACATCGACCAGCCGGGCGGAGTGCGGAACAGATAGCCGGGATGGAAAGTGAGGACGCCATGCGAGAAGTGGGACTTCACGAATTCGTGGAAGTCGGGGTGCGGATGGTCGGGCCAGACGCGGATGTCGGTGGTCTGGACGCCGCCGTTCCACTCGGCGGTGAAGCCCATCGGGCAGAGGATCTCCCAGCCGGTGGTGTTGGCCATGGTCATCGGCAGGCAGCGATAGGGGTGCCGGTCGGTGAAGGCGTCCATCCAGCCGCGCTGGGGCCGTCCCGGCACGATCTCGGGCGGGCGCGCGTCGACGGCGTAGCATTCCAGTTCCATGCCTTGGCCTATAGCGGCGAGGGCCGCGCAGCGTCCAGCGTCCGCGTGGGGCGCCGCCCATGACCACGCCCGCCACGCCTGCCGATCTGTTCGCCTTCCTGGACCGCCACGGCGTCGCTCATTCGACGCTCGAGCATCCGGCGGTGTTCCGGGTCGGAGAGAGCGAGGAGATCAAGGCCGCCCTGCCGGGGGCGCGCACCAAGAACCTGTTCCTCAAGGACGCCAAGGATCAGCTCTGGCTGATCTCGGCCCTGGGCGAGACCCGCATCGACCTGAAGACCCTGCCGAGGACCATCGGCTCGGCCCGGCTGTCGTTCGGCCGCGAGGAGGTCCTGCATGAGGCCCTGGGGGTTCGGCCTGGCTCGGTGACCCTGTTCGCCCTGATCAACGACCCACGGCATCGGGTCAGGCTGGTGCTGGACCGGGCGCTGATGGACCACGCCACGGTGAACTTCCATCCTTTGGTCAACACCGCGACCACCGCCGTCTGGCACCGGGGGATGGCCGCTTTCCTCGAGGCGGTGGGCGTGGAGCCTCAGATCGTCGACTTCGACGCCGCGGCGAGATCCGTCTGAGGCTCAGATTGCGCGAAGGCCTGGATGCGACCATTTATCGCCTGAGCCATTATGCTCGCACGCCGCACCCCGAGGAGGTCCCATGCTGGGTGAAGCCAGCGCCGCCGCCATCCCCCCCGATCTGATCAAGGACGCCACGGAGGCCAGCTTCATGGCCGACGTCGTGGAAGCGTCCCGCGTCCAGCCGGTGATCGTCGATTTCTGGGCTCCCTGGTGCGGCCCCTGCAAGCAGCTCGGCCCGGCCCTGGAAAAGGCGGTCGCCGCCGCCAAGGGCGCGGTCAAGCTGGTCAAGGTCGACATCGACAAGAACCCGCGCATCGCCTCGCAGCTGCAGGTGCAGTCGATCCCCACCGTCTATGCCTTCGTCGATGGCCAGCCCGTCGATGGTTTCATGGGCGCGGTGCCCGAGAGCCAGATCAAGAGCTTCATCGAACGCCTGGCCGGCCCGCCGAGCGCCGGCGACGGCGCGATCGAGGTCGGCGACGTCGTGGCCCTGGCGACTGAATCGCTGAAGCTCGGCGACGTCGGCGGGGCCGCCCAGGCCTATGCCCAGGCGCTGCAGCTCGATCCGGAGAACCTCAAGGCGATCGCCGGCCTCGCCCGCTGCTACCTGAGCGGCGGCGACGCCGAGCGCGCGCAGGAGATCCTGGCCATGGCCCCGGAGGGCGCCAAGGACCCCGAACTCGACAGCGTGCGGACCGCCCTCGCTTTGGCCGCCGAGGCGCCGGCCGAACTGGCGCCCTTCCAGCAGGCCCTGGCCGAGGACGAGAACGACCACGCCGCGCGGCTGGAGCTGGCCAAGGCCCTGGCCGGGCGCGGCCAGCTCGACGAGGCGGTCGACCAGCTGTTGCGGATCATCGAGACCGATCTCGACTGGAACGAGGGCGCCGCGCGGGCCCAGCTGCTGAAGGTGTTCGAAGCCGCCGGCCCAGGCTCGGAGACCGCCCGGCGCGGCCGCCGGCGCCTGTCCTCGATCCTGTTCTCCTGACCTCAGAGCCCCAGGAAGCGTCCCATGGTCGCCAGTCCGTTCAAGAAGGCCCAGGACCTGCCGCAGGTCATCCCGGTGTTCCCGCTGGACGGGGCGCTGCTGTTGCCGCACGCCCAGCTGCCGCTGCAGATCTTCGAGCCGCGCTACATCACCATGGTCGACGAGGCCATGGCTTCGGAGCGTATCATCGGCATGGTGCAGACCCGGCCGGGGCCCGACGCGGAGCGGCCCGGCCTGCAGCCGATCGGCTGCGCGGGCAAGATCACCACCTTCTCGGAGACCACCGATGGCCGCTATCTGATCACCCTGACGGGGCTGTCGCGGTTCCAGGTACGCGAGGAGATTTCGGTGCCAACGCCCTATCGCCAGGCGCGGGTCGACTTCGTGACCTTCGCCACCGACCTGCAGCCCCCCAACGGCGAGGACGACGGCTTCGACCGCCTGCGGCTGCTCGCCGCCCTGAAAAGCTATCTGGAGCGGCGCTCGCTCGACGTCGACTGGGAGACGGCCAAGGCCGCGCCGGCCGAGGCCCTGGTCAACAGCTTGGCCATGGCCTTGCCCTTCGATCCGGCCGAGAAACAGGCCTTGCTCGAGGCGGCGCAACTGGACGAGCGGCGCGAAGCCCTGGTGGCCCTGATGGAGATCGACGCCAAGGCGCCCGACGAGGAAGACGCGCCGCAGACGGTGCAGTAGGACTTGGTCATGACCGACGCCGGCCCCGAGATCGATCCGCGCCTCCTGGAAATCCTCGTCTGTCCCGTCACCCACGGGCCTTTGACCTATCGCCGCGACAAGGCCGAGCTGGTCAGCCCGTCGGCGCGGCTGGCCTATCCGATCCGCGATGGGGTGCCGGTGATGCTCCCCGAGGAAGCCCGGCCTCTCGAGGAGGGCGAATGAGCCGTCCGTGGCCGCTGGAGGTCCGGGTCAAGCGCTCCGAGCACACCGTCGCCATCGCCTTCGACGACGGCCAGAGCTTCGTTCTGCCGGCCGAATACCTGCGGGTGATGACCGGCTCGGCCCTGGACCGCGGCCACGGCGAGGCCCGCGCCCCGGTGGCCGGCAAGCAGGCCGTGGGCGTGGCGGAGATCACCCCGATCGGCCGCTACGCCGTACGCATCCGCTTCGACGATGGCCACGATACCGGCCTCTACAGCTGGGACGCCCTCTATGAGCTGGGCCGCGACCACGAGCAGAAGTGGGGCCAGTACCTGACGGACCTCGAGAGCCACGGCCTCAGCCGCTAAAGCGCCTCGCCTCTCAGCAATCTCGGCAGGTCGCCGGTGGCGCCGCCGGCTTCCTGCATGAAGAAGCGCCGGGCCGGGCCGATGCGGTTGACCAGGGCCATGCCGGCGCCGCGGATCAGCCTCAGGGGCGCGATGTCGTTGGTGAACAGCCGGTTGAACAGGTCGGTGGCCGCGGCCAGGGCGAGGTTGTCGGTGCGCCGCCAGCGGGCGTAGCGCTCCAGCACCACCTCGGAGCCCAGGTCCTCCCCGATCCGCGACGCCTCGACCAGCACTTCGGCCAGGGCGGCGGCGTCCTTGAGGCCGAGATTCAGCCCCTGGCCGGCGATCGGGTGCACCCCATGGGCGGCGTCGCCCAGCAGCGCGATGCGCGGCGCGGTCATGGCCTCGGCCAGCTCCAGCGCCAGGGGATAGACGAACACCTTGCCGTCGAGGCTCGCCGGGCCGACGAAATCGCCGAAGCGGCGGTTCAGATGGGCGTGGAACACCTCTGGCCGGGCGGCGGCCAGGGCCCGGCCGCGCGCCGCCTTCTCGGTCCAGACCAGGCTCGCCCGGTCCTCGGTCAGGGGCAGGATGGCGAAGGGGCCGGACGGCA
>DATCFQ010000147.1:0-9665 GCA_036509495.1 Caulobacteraceae bacterium | reverse complement strand
CGGATGGCGCTACTGTCGGGGCCCTTGGCCTGCACACCGCTCTCCTGCGCCGCGTCATCGGGCGCGAAATCCTCCGCGCTTGACATCCGAATGGCTCGCTGACGTCAAGCTCTGGCGCCCGATCCGGGCGAAGGTGGGGCGAATCTGCCGTCTTGCCAAAGCCCCGCGGCGCCGCTTGAACCAGACCGGATGATGGTGATCCACCTTCTGGGCGCCGCCGCGCTGGTCTTGGCCCTGGTTGGCTCGGCCTACGCGGCAGCCGCCGGCGCCTTCGCCGGACGACTGGTCAGGCCGCCGTTCAAGCCGCCCGAAGACCTCCCGGCCATGACCCTGCTGAAGCCGCTCTGCGGCGCGGAGATCGGGCTCGAAGCCAACCTCTCGAGCTTCCTTCTCCAGGACTACGCCGCCCCGGTGCAGGTGATCTTCGGGGTGCAGGATCCGCAGGATCCCGCCTTGGCGGCGGCCGAGTCGGTCCGGCGCGCCCACCCGGACGCCGACATCGCCGTCGTCGTCGATCCGCGGCTCTACGGGGCCAACCGCAAGGTCTCCAACCTGATCAACATGCTGGCCCATGCCAAGCACCCGGTCTTGGTGCTGAGCGACGCCGACATCGCTGCCCGGCCCGACTATCTGGCCCGGGTGGCCGCGGCGCTGGCCGAGCCGGGGGTCGGGGCGGTCACCTGCTACTACCGCGGAGACGCCCGCGCCGGCGCCGCATCGCGGCTGGCGGCCATGGGGGTAAGCTACGGCTTCCTGCCCAATGTCATCGTTGGGGTCGCGCTCGGGTTGGCCAAGCCCTGCATGGGATCGACCATCGCGCTCAGACGCCAATTGCTGGACGAGATCGGCGGCTTCGAAGCGCTGAACGACGTGCTGATGGACGACTACGACATCGGCCGCGGGGTGCGCGCCCTGGGATACCGCGTGGTGCTGCCGCCGTTCCTGGTGGATCACGGCTGCTCGGAGGCCGGCCTCGGCGAAGTGCTGGCGCACGAGATGCGGTGGGCCGTCACCGTGCGCATGATCGATCCGGCCGGACATATCGGCAGCGTCGTCACCCACGCCCTGGCCTGGGCGCTGATCGGAACGGCGCTGCTGGCCGGGGCCCCCATCGCCCTGGCGGCGCTGGCCGTGGCGCTCGCCTCGCGGCTCTGGCTGAAGGCGAGAATCGACCGCGCCGCGGGGGCCAGCTCAGGCTCCGCCATATTGATGCCCATCCGCGACATCATGTCGTTCGCAATCTACTGCGGTTCTCTCTTCGCGAGTGCGGTATATTGGCGGGGAGAGCGGTTTCGTGTTTCTTCCGGCCGCCCTATCTCTCCGGCTTAGCTCAGGACGTCACCATGCTCCGGACCCTGTTTCTCCAGGCGCCCTCTTTCGACGGCTTCGACGGCGGCGCCGGTTCGCGCTACCAGGCCAAGCGCGAGATCCGCTCCTTCTGGTTTCCCACCTGGCTGGCCCAGCCCGCCGCCCTGGTGGAGAACTCCAGGCTGGTCGACGCCCCGCCGCACGGCCAGAGCCTGGCCGACGTGGTCGCCATGGCCAAGGACTTCGACCTGGTGGTGGTGCACACCTCGGTCCCGTCGTTCAGGTCCGACGTCAAGACCATCGAGGCGCTGAAGGCGGCCAATCCGAGCATGAAGGCCGGCATGATCGGGGCCAAGGTGGCGGTGCAGCCCGATCGCAGCATGATCGAGGCCCCGGTCGTCGACTTCGTCGCCCGCAACGAGTTCGACTTCACCATCAAGGAGGTCGCCGACGAGGTTGCGTGGTCGAAGATCCTGGGGCTCAGCTGGCGCAACGCCAAGGGCGTCATCGTCCACAATCCCGACCGTCCGATCCTCGAGGATATGGACAACCTGCCGTGGGTCACCCCGGTCTATCAGCGCGATCTGCAGATCGAGAAGTACTTCATCGGCTATCTGAAGCACCCCTACATCTCGATCTATACGGGGCGCGGCTGCAAATCGCGCTGCACCTTCTGCCTGTGGCCCCAGACCGTCGGCGGCCACCGCTATCGCACCCGCAGCGTCGGCCATGTGATCGAGGAGATCGCCTGGGCGCAGAAGGCCTTCCCGCAGGTGAAGGAGTTCTTCTTCGACGACGACACCTTCACCGACGACCTGCCGCGGGCGGAAGCCATCGCCAAGGAGCTGGGCAAGCTCGGCGTCACCTGGTCGTGCAACGCCAAGGCCAATGTGCCGCGCGAGACCCTGAAGAAGCTGAAGGACGGCGGCCTGCGCCTGCTGCTGGTCGGCTACGAATCCGGCAATCAGCAGATCCTCTACAACATCAAGAAGGGCATGCGCATCGAGGTGGCCGAGAAGTTCACCAAGGACTGCCATGAGCTCGGCATCGCCATCCACGGCACCTTCATCCTGGGCCTGCCGGGCGAGACCCGCGAGACCATCCAGGAGACGGTGGCCTGGGCGGCCAAGATCAATCCGCACACCATCCAGGTGTCGCTGGCCGCGCCCTATCCCGGCACCTTCCTCTACAATCAGGCGGTCCAGAACGGCTGGCTCGACGCCGACCATGCCGAGCTGGTGGACGAGCACGGCATCCAGATCGCGCCGCTGCACTACCCGCACCTGAGCCACGAGGAGATCTTCGACTCGGTGGAGGTCTTTTATAAGAAGTTCTACTTCCGGGCCGGCAAGATCGCCTCGATCGTCGGCGAGATGGCCACCAGCCCGGACATGATGAAGCGGCGCCTGCGCGAAGGCGTGGAGTTCTTCCAGTTCCTGAAGGACCGCAAGGAAATCGCCGCGTGACGGCCCATGCGTCCGCCTCTGGCCTGCTCCTGAGCCTTCCGGACCTGTCGACCGAAGCCTGGCCGACGCCGCCGGTGGGCAAGAGGTTCCGGCTGGGGAGCGAGGCGCATAAGCGGCTGTTCTGCCGGACGCTGCTGGACACCTACGACCCCTATCGCCCGGCGATCATCGACTGGCCGCAGCTCGATCCCGAAGCGCTGCGCCGGCTGACCAGCCTGCCCATCTGGGACATCGCGGTGCAGACCGAAGGCCGCGCCATGCGGCGGGTGAAGTCCTATGCCGATGTGCTCGACGACGAACTGCTCAAGAAGGCCGTGGAGCTGAACGCCTATGAGGAGGGCCGCCACAAGCTGGTGCTGTCCAACATGGTCGAGGCCTACGGCATCGAGCTCGAGCCGGAGCCGGCCTATAATTCGCCCAAGGATCCGGAGTGGTCGTTCCTGGTGACGGGCTTCTCGGAATGTATCGACAGCTTCTTCGCCTTCGGCCTGTTCGAGACCGCCAAGCGATCGGGCTTCTTCCCCGAGGAACTGGTCGACACCTTCGAGCCGGTGATCGCCGAGGAGGGCCGGCACATCCTGTTCTTCGTGAACTGGGTGGCCTGGCGCCGCCGCAACATGCCGTTCTGGCGCCGGCCCTGGTTCGAGCTGAAGGTCTGGGCGGTGTGGGTCTTCCTGGCGCTGGAGCGGCTGTCCCTGGCCAAGGACCTGGAGGGCGGCTCCTCGCAGGGTCAGGACAACAACTTCACCGTCACCGGCGCCGAGCAGCTCGGCATCGACATCGACGTCGCCGACCTGATGGACCTCTGCCTGGCCGAGAACCACCGGCGCCTGGGCGCGTACGACGCCCGCCTGGTGCGGCCCAACTTCGTGCCCCGCATGGTCCGCCTGGCCCGCCGCACCGTCCTAAGACCGGCGAAGAAGGCCGCCGCGGCGGCCTGACCGAGCCGCTCGGTGATTTTGGGGCATTGGGCTGGCGCTCCGAGTCCCGCCGCCCCTCGCGGGGCCGGCCCGTCCGGCTCTGAAAATATCCCGATCGGGGTATCTTCTCGTAGAGCAGCGGTGCAATCGCCAAATTGTCCCGAACGGGATATTCGATTGATTTTTCGCTTGGGGCGGCATACGGATTTCCCGTTCGGGGTAATTTCAATGACGACGACTTCCGACATCGGCGAGGCCGTCCGTCGCGCGCGGAAGGGCATGGGACTGCGGCAGAACGAGCTTGCGGCCGCAGCGGGCGTGGGCCTGCGCTTCCTCGTAGAGCTGGAACGGGGCAAGCCGACGGTTCAGTTGGGACGGACCCTGGCCGTCGTCGCGGCCGTAGGGCTGGATCTGCAGGTCGTCGCTCGCCTGCCGTCGCCGAACCCGCCGCCGATGCTATGATCAAGGCGCTCTCGGTGTGGTGGGAGGGCGCTCTGGTCGGCCCCCTGCAGATCGACCAGCACGGCGACCTGGCCTTCAGCTACGCTGCAGAGTGGCTCGCTGATCCGCACAAGCCCGCCGTCTCGATCTCCCTTCCGAAGCGGCCGGAGCCATTCAACCGTCGCGAGACGCGTCCCTTCTTCGCCGGCTTGCTCCCTGAAGAAGGTCAGCGAGACGCCGTGGCCCGTGCGCTGGGCGTGTCGAAGTCGAACGACTTTCGCCTGCTCGAGCAACTTGGCGGCGACGTCGCCGGCGCCTTGACCCTGTGGCCGGAAGGCGAAGCGCCACCTGCCCCGCAGGGCCTGGCGGCCAGTGAGCCTCTCGACGACGACGGCCTGCTGAGGGTCCTCGACACCTTGTCGATCCGGCCTTTTCTGGCTGGGGACAACGGCTTGCGGCTGTCGCTGGCGGGCGCGCAGCAGAAGCTGCCGGTGGTGATGGTCGATGGCCGCATCGCCTTGCCGGCGCCGGGCCAACCCAGCACCCACATCCTGAAGCCGCCGATCCCAACGCTCCTGGGGACGACGGCAAACGAGGCCCTCGCGATGCGTCTGGCCGCCGCCGTCGGGCTGCCGACCGCGCCCGTGGACCCCAGGCGAACCGGGGGCCGCTCCTATCTGGTGGTCGAACGGTACGACCGCACCATCGCTGCGAACGGGGAGATCCGCCGCCTGCACCAGGAGGACTTCTGTCAGGCGCTCGGCGTCACGCCGGAGAACAAATATGCCTCCGAGGGCGGCCCGACATTCCCGCCTTGTTTCGACCTGGTCCGGCGGGTCTGCACCCAGCCGGCGGCAGCGGTCTTGCGTCTGCTCGATGCGGCGATCTTCAACGTCGCCGTCGGCAACGCCGACGCCCACGGCAAGAACTACAGCCTGCTCTATCGGCCCGAGGGGCTCGGGTTCGCCCCGCTTTATGATCTGCTCTGCACGGCGGCCTATCCCCAGGTCCACGCGAAGCTCGCGATGAAGCTCGGCAAGAGGGCGACGTTGGAAGAGTTCACGGCCACGACCTGGGGGGATTTTGCCGGTGAAATCGGGATGGCGCCCCCGTTCGTGCGGCGGCGGGCGTTCGCTTTGGCGGAGTTGATCTTGGCACGCATCGACGGGGTGGCGGATGGAATATCCGTCGCCGGCTTCGACGGTCCGGACCTTCGACAGTTCGTCAACGTGATAAGCCGTAGGGCGCAGATGCTCCTGGACTTCAAGAAGCTGGACCGATGACCGATCGCGGCCTGATCGTCACTGCCGACGACTTCGGCCTGTCGCTCGCCGTCAATGAGGCGGTCGAGGAGGCCCACCGCAAGGGCGTGCTCACCTCAGCCAGCCTGGTGGTCACCGGCGAGGCGGCGGCCGATGCGGTCAGGCGCGCGAAGAAGATGCCCGGGCTGGCCATCGGGCTGCACCTGGCCCTGCTGGACGCCCCCTCGGCGCTGAAGGCCTGCGAGATCCCCGACCTGCTGGAGCCCGGCCATGACTACCTCGGCAGCCGCGCGGCGGTGACGGGCGCCAAGATCGCCCTGGTCAAATCGGTGCGCGAGCAGGCCCGCGCCGAGATGCACGCCCAGTTCGCCCTTTACCGCAAGACCGGCCTGAAGCTCGATCACGTGGACGGCCATTGGCACTTCCACATGCATCCCACGGTGGTCGGGATCCTGATCGGTGACCTGGCCTCGCCGTTCGGGATCAAGGCCGTGCGGGTGCCGAACGAGCCGGCGGGGCCATCCGTTCGGGCGGCAGGGGGCGTTGGCGGCGTGAAGCGCTGGAGCACGGCGCTGGCCAACGGGCCGATCTGGGCGTCTCTGCGCGCACGGCTGAAGCGCGCCGGCATCGGCTCCAACGACTGGTTCTTCGGCCTGAACGACACCGGCGCGGTCACCCGCGAACGGATGCTGGGCTTCATCGCCGAGTTGCCGCCGGGGGTCAGCGAGATCGGGCTGCATCCGGCGAGCGGCCCGCTCGAAGGGCCCTTCGCCCCACCGGCGCACTATCGCGTCGCCGACGAGCTTGCCGCCCTGATCGATCCGGACGTCGTCGAGGCCTGCCGCCGGGTGCGGCTAGGCCGCTTCAGCGATTTGGTGGGTGGGGCCGCGTGATCCGCCGGGTTGTCACGACCCTGGCTTTCTTCGCCGGCGTGACCCTGGCCGTGGTCTTGGCCCTCCGTGCGGGCCTCAAGCCGATTGGCCACGCCATCGCGGCGGTCGGCTGGACGGGCCTTTTCCAGGTCTGCGCCCTGCAACTGGTTTCGGTGTTCCTCTGCGCCGCCGCCTGGTGGGCGGTGACGGACCGGACCTTGTTCCGCGCCTGTTTCTTCTCGCGCTGGATCCGCGACGGCGCGACCACCCTGGTGGGGCCGGCGATAGGCGAGGGCATCAGCGCCCGCGCCCTGGCGGTGCTGGGCGGCGGCAGCGGCGAGACGGCCGCCGCCGTGACCATCGTCGACGTGGCGGTCGAGGCCCTGTCCCAGGCGGCCTATACCCTGATCGCCTTCGCCCTGCTGTTCCACCACCTGGGCGCCGCCCAGACCCTGAAGTGGACCCTGATCGTGGCGGCGAGTCTGCTGCCGGTGCTGCTGATGGTCGCCGTCAGCGTGAGCCCTCGCGCCCTGGCGGCCGGCCAGCGCCTGGGTGAGAAGGTCGCCCGACTGTTCGGGGTCGATCCGGGGGCGGGTTTCGATCTGGCCCGGGCGGTGGAGGGCGTCTACCGCAAACCCGGCAAGATCGCCGCCGCCATGCTGCTGCACCTGGTCGCCTGGACCACCGGCGCGGCCCAGGTCTGGTTGATCGGACGGGCCGTCGGCGCCCCGATCACCCTGTCGGAGGGCGTCGCCCTGCATGGCCTGGTCTGCGCCGCCCGCAGCGCGGCCTTCCTGGTGCCCTGGGCGGCCGGCGTACAGGAGGGCGGCTTCCTGCTGGTCGGCGCGGTGCTGCACCTGAGCCCCGCGACGGCGATCGCCATGTCGCTGGTGCTGCGCGGCCGCGATGTGGTGCTGGGCGCGCCGGCGATCCTGCTCTGGTACGCCGCCGAGGCGCGGCGGGGGCTGGCGAGGCGGGCTGAGGTGGAGCGCTAGAGCGTGTCGAGATCGAGCAGGATCATAATAACTCCGCTCGTCCCGGCGAAGGCCGGGAACCAGGACAAGTCGGCTCGCAGTCTTCCGGAAAGGTCACCGTCATCAATGACGGCAGACCTTCTTGAATCACGGCTCTAACCTGTCCTGGGTCCCGGCCTTCGCCGGGATGAGCGGTGTATCAATTGGAGCCTCGGGTCATCTGAACTCAACGCAATCTAATGGATGAAATACGACACTTGGCGCCCGTCATCGGCGCCCCCCAGAACTCGCGAGCGCCACGCGGGCCTGCTCACCCTCTTGAGCGGACGACTATACGACGCTGCGTTCGACCTGTGGCTCGAGCCGGGCCACTACGCGAGCCGGCGTGCATTTGAGGCGCATGGACCGTTCAAGACCAAGACTGGCGCTGTAGTGCTCGAGGTCTCTCTTCCGAACTGGCCGGGAGAAAGGTTAGGAGCCCAGGCACCTCCACGAGGGGTCGAAAGCCGCCGTGGACTCTGACGAGCCGCGCCTATCTGTCTAGCCGTGCCCTGGCGCCCGCTTGCACGTCAGCCGGCGCAGGTGCAGCCGGCACGTCGCCACCACCTTGTCGTCGAGATCGCGGAAGGCGCCGGTCCAGTCGGCCCCGGTGCGGTCCAACAAGAGATAGCCATAGCGCTCGAAGGCGAAGCCCTCGGCGTCCAGCCCGTCGATGGAGACCGGGCCCTCCAGGATCTTTGGGCTGTCGGCCGGTTCGCCGACGTCGCCGCCGGTGCCGGCGACCAGCTGGGCCGGCCGGGAGGGCCCGAAGTCATAGGCGGCGAAGTGGTGGATGTGGCCGGATACCACCATCTGCACCCCCGCCATCGGGCGTCCTCGCACCGCCGCCTCCTCGGTCTTGTTCAGCTCGACCCGGAGGGCCCCGAGCGGTCCCAGCCGCGCCACCGGGGTCAAGCCCCAGATCGGGCGGTGGGTGATGATCCAGCCGCGGCCGTGGTCCAGCTCCGGCCCCAAGGTGTCGATCTGGCGGGCGAAGGCGCTCACCAGGGCGGCCGGCGCTGAGGTGTCATTGGTGTCGGCGCTGTCCAGCACATAGAGGCTGGTGTCGCCCATCCGCACCCGGAACGGCGCGCTCTCGGCCGGGCAGGCGAGGGGCTCGGCGTCCTGGTCCAGCAGCCGGAACCAGCCCGGCCCGCCGCGAGCGCAGGACTCGTGATTGCCACGGACCATCACCCAGGGCGCGTTGGCCAAGAGCGGCGCGGCCGGGGCGAAGAACTCGGCGTCCCAGGTCGTCCAGTTGTCGCCGTAGGGACTGCCGGCGCAGCCCTGGTCGCTGGCGGGGCAGGGCGTCTCGCGATACCAGTAGTCGCCGACGTGGATGACCAGGTCGGGCTTCCTGGCGGCGGCGCGCGCAGCCACCAGGGCGAGGGGCCAGCGGCGGGGGTCGTTGCAGGCCTGCACGGCGGCGCCTTTCAGCCGGCAGCCGGTGTCGCCGAAGATCAGGATCCGCTGCGGCTGCGGCTTGGGCAGGGGGGCGATCCAGTCGCCGATGGCGGCGCGGCGGACCCCGCCGGGGACAGCGAGGCGGCAGACGGTGACCGGGAAGTCGGCGTCGGCGGCGGCGCGCCGTTGCATCGGGACGGATCGGCCGTCGAGCTCGGCGCTGGGGCACTGCGGCGAGGGCGTGACCAGGCGCAGCTCCGGCCCGCGCGCGGTCAGCTCCAGCCACTCGCGCTGGACAGGCGCGGGCTGGGCGACGGCGGCCCCGGCCACGGCCATCAGGGTCAGGGCGATCAGCTTCCACATGGCGGGACCCTGCACCCTCAACGCAACATGGCCGCGACGTTGCCGCCGTCGACGGGCAGCACCGCGCCGGTGGTGCGGCGCATCAGGGCGGCGAAGACGAAGGCCTGGGCGACATCCTCGGCGCGGACCTCTTCGCCCAGCAGGTTGCCGCTCATATAGGCGTCGGGGGTCAGGCCGCGCGCGGCGCTGCGGGTCTCGATCATCTCCTCGGTGAGCAGTCCCGAGCGGATGCGGTCGGCGTTGACGCCGTTGCAGCGCACGCCCTCTGACCCGAGCTCGAGCGCATACTGGCGGACCAGGGCCAGCAACGCCGCCTTGGAGGTCCCGTAGGCGCCGAAATCGGCTCCCGGATTGACCGCCTGTTTGGAAACATTGAACAGCAGGGCGCCGCCCATGCCCTGGGCGCGGAAGGTCCGCACCGCCTCCTGGGCGACCGCCTGATGCGAGAAGAAGTTCAATTCAAAACTCTTGCGCAGCACCTCGTCGTCCAGATCGGCCATGGCCCCGGTGAAGGCCGCGCCGACGTTGGACACCACGATATCGATGCCGCCGAAGCGGCTGGCGACGCCGTCGAAGGCGCGGGCCACGGCCCGCGCCTTGGTCACATCGCAAGCCA
>DATCFQ010000146.1:0-2401 GCA_036509495.1 Caulobacteraceae bacterium | reverse complement strand
CGCATGTCATCTCCCCGCGTCTTGTTCGAATGTGGCCGCACCTTATCCCGTGAGGCCTGCGGAGCAAGCGGGAGGGCGGCCGGATCAGTAGTTCGGGCCGGGCATGCCGCGCTTGAGCTGGACGTCCTCGGCGCTGGAGCGATGGGAGACGAACAGGCTGTTGCTCCACCGCCCAAAGCTCATGACCTCCTGGCCGTCGGCGCCGGTGAACGCCAGCCCGTCATGGGTGGGACGCCACCCCGAAGCGCCCTGCGGGAGGGCGGCGCCGCACTGTGGCGAGGCGCTCATGCCGAACCCGGCGGGCGTCTTCTGGTCGCTCAGGTGGACCACGCAGATGGTGTGCCCCGCCGACTGCAGCGTCCACGGGCCGGCGGCGTCTCCCGGGGCCAGGGGAACACCCGCCTCGTTGTCTGCGGCGATGGCCGGGAGCGCGGCGGCGAAGCACAGCGCGGCGGCGAGGGCGAGGGTGGGTGACGACATGATCTTCTCCTCCAAGGTTCTGGCCGTCAGGAACAACACCTCGGCCAAGGTCCAGGTTGCAGGAGGCGCCCGTCGGGCCTGGGCGGCGATCACGCAAGCGGAGGCGAAGGGCTCAGACCACCTTCACCCTCGCCGCGCTTTCCGGGAGGTCGCCCCCGAAGGCGCGCTGGTAGAACTCGGCGACTGTCGGCCGCTCCAGCTCGTCGCACTTGTTGAGGAAGGTCAGGCGGAAGGCGAGGGCGAGATCCCCGGCGAAGATCTCGGCATTCTGGGCCCAGGTGATCACCGTGCGCGGACTCATGACGGTGGAGATGTCGCCGTTCATGAAGGCGTTGCGGGTCAGGTCGGCGACCCGGACCATCGCCGCGATCTGGCGCCGCCCCTCGGCGGTCTCGGCGTAGTGGGGCGCCTTGGCTAGCACGATCTGCGCCTCCACGTCGTGGGCGAGATAGTTCAGCGTGGTGACGATCGACCACCGGTCCATCTGGCCCTGATTGATCTGCTGGGTGCCGTGGTAGAGGCCGGTGGTGTCACCCAGTCCGATCGTGTTGGTGGTGGAGAAGAGCCGGAAGTACGGATTGGGCCGGATCACCCGGTTCTGATCGAGAAGGGTGAGCTTGCCCTGGGCCTCCAGCACCCGCTGGATGACGAACATCACGTCCGGCCGACCGGCGTCGTATTCGTCGAAGACCAGGGCCATCGGCCGCTGGATGCACCACGGCAGCATGCCTTCGCGGAACTCGGTGACCTGCTTGCCTTCGCGCAGGACGATTGCGTCCTTGCCGACCAGATCGATGCGGCTGACGTGGCTGTCGAGGTTGACCCGGATCATCGGCCAGTTCAGGCGCGAGGCGACCTGCTCGATGTGGGTCGACTTGCCGGTGCCGTGATAGCCCTGGATCATCACCCGCCGGTCGTGGGCGAGGCCGGCGCAGATCGCCAGGGTGGTCTGGGGATCGAAGCAGTAGGCCTCGTCCAAGTCGGGGACGTGGCTGTCCCGCTCCGAAAAAGCCGGCACTCTCATGTCCGAATCGACGCCGAACACCTCCCGGACCGAGACGTCGAGGTCGGGAACCAGGCCGGGCAGGCGGTCGTCGGCGGGATCGGCGAGAGTGCTCATGAGGGCGGTTCCCTATCGCGCCCCCGAAGCCGAAGCAAACGTGGGAAGCGATGGCTGGTGCTCTCCGTCAGCCGGCCCGGCCGCGCGCCTTGATGGCGTCGATCGCCGCCATGTTGGCGATCGCATCCGCGCCGCCAGTGAGAGGTGAGACCTCGCCCGCCAGCACCGCTCCCAGATGGGCGAGCTGCGCCTCGTAGGTGGTCGGCCCGTCGGTGGGATGACGCACGGTCTCGCCCGAGCGGGTGGTGGTGAACCGGCAACCGTGCTGGGGGGCCAGGAAGTTGACGATGTCGAGCCGTCCCTTGTCGCCCTCGATCCACAACCACGCAGCGAACGGGGCGGTCATGGAGCAGGCGATCTCGGCTTCGACGCCGCCGGGAAAGACGAGCTGGGCGCGGGTGGCGGCGTCGACCCCCTCCACCCACTCGATTTGCGCGCCGGCGACCTGCGGTTCGCCGCCAAGGAGCGTGCGCAGGGCGTGGAGCGGATAACAGCCGAGATCCATGATCGCCCCGCCGCCCTGGTCTTCCCGCCAGCGCAGCTCCTGGGCGGTGCGGGCGATCGGAGCATGGAACTCGGCCGCCGCGCGCCGCGGCGCGCCGATCGCCCCCTCGCGGACGAGGGCCTCGGCGCGGCGCATGACGGAGTGCAGGCGGTAGTGGAAAGCCTCCAGCAGGGTCAGCTTCGCCGCTTCGGCGGCCGCGACCATGGTCCGCGCTTCGCCGGCGTCGCGCGCGAAGGGCTTCTCGCATAGAACCGCCTTGCCGGCGGCGAGCGCCGCGAGGGTCCATTGTGCATGGC
>DATCFQ010000145.1:0-2665 GCA_036509495.1 Caulobacteraceae bacterium | reverse complement strand
GCCGGCGAGGCCGAAAATGACCGGGCCGCCGGAGGAGGCGACCGTCTGGGACAGCCGCCAGATCGTCGTTCGCGTGGGCAGGTTGCGGTCCGCCAGCCAAGCGGCGTCGTCGCCAGGATAGCTCATCCGCATCAGGTGGCTGTAGCCGTCGAACGCCGTCTTCACCCGGCCGGCGACGAGGGCGAGGTCCTTGGACGTGCACGGCAGCGAGGCCTGCCGGGCTTCGGCCTGAGCCGCCAGGGCTTTCAGCGACGCGGACGTGGCGCCGCCGCGCAGGGCCGCGCCGCGCGCCTGGGCCTCGGCCGCGCCCAGGGCCGAGGACAGATCCGGCGTGAACAGGTGGCAGCGGGCGTCCGCCGCGTGCATCAGCGCCCGTTCGTAATAGGCGTTGGCCCCCGGGGTGGCGGCCACGGCGGCCGATGCGGCGGCCAGGACCGCCGCGAAAGCGAAGCCCTGGCGCGACAGGCGCATCGGGAGGATATCTCGGAGCGGCGGCATGCGTCGTCACCATAGGCGCCGGCCCTTGCCGGAGCGTTACGGCGGGCAGTCGGCTTGATCCTTTCCACGGACATCTGGGTCGGGGCGCTGATCCGGCGGGCCGAGATGGCCGGGGCCTTCGCCATGGTGGTCCGCAAGGGCGACCCGCGCGCCGGCGCGGTGCTGGTCAAGGCCATAGACCGCCGCAAGGGCCAGGTCAGGCTCTATGCCGAGGCCACGCGCTCCGACGGCGAGCGCATCTGGATGCGGCCGGCTCACGCGGAGGAAGAGAGCGAACTGGACAGCTACGTCGAGCGCGCCGTCCGGGTCGACCCGGACCTGTGGGTCGTCGAGGTCGAGGACGCCGAGGGCCGCCACTTCCTGACCGAGCCCGTCGACGAAAGCTGAGCCGTACCGGGCGTTAACTGCGCCTTTACACCCCCCCTAAAGCCTCGCCGTGACAGGGTGCCGCACACCCAGCTTATCGGAGGGCGCGGCATGTATTTTCTGCTCAATGACGTGGTGCTGACGCTCGAGCTTCAGCTGCTCACGCCGCCGATGATCGCGCGGCGGTTTTCCGCCCTGACCCTGGACTGCGTCGAGAAGCTTGGCCGCGAGATCTTCGCCGAGGAGCCGCGCCTGCAGCACCGGCGGGTCGAGCGCGCCCGGCGGCTGGCCGCCCTGATCGTGTCCAAGGCCCCGGAAGTGAACGCAGCGCTGTTCGTGGCGCCCCAGCGCAGCTGCCGCTTCGAAAGCGTCGCGGTGCGGATGGCCAGCCTCGACATCGGCCTCCTGGCGCGCCTGCACATCGAGCAGCAGTCGGGCCAGCTCACCCCCGCCCTGGCCGACCGGCTGGTCTGGGCCCAGGCCGCCGCCTGAGGCATTGCGCGCGCCGGCCGTGACAAAGCGGTCCCTGGCCGCTACCTGCCGCCCCCATGTCAGCTCCCTCCCCCGCCGCCGAGGTCGCCCGGCGGCGCACCTTCGCGATCATCTCCCATCCGGACGCCGGCAAGACGACCCTGACGGAGAACCTGCTGCTCACCGCCGGGGCCATCCGCCTCGCCGGGGCCGTGCGCGCGCGCGGCGAGCAGCGGCGCACCCGTTCGGACTGGATGAAGATCGAGCGCGAACGCGGCATCTCGGTCTCGGCCAGCGTCATGACCTTCGAGCACGACGGTCTGATGATGAACCTGCTCGACACCCCCGGCCACGAGGACTTCTCGGAGGACACCTACCGCACCCTGACCGCGGCCGACGCGGCGGTGATGGTGCTGGACGCCGCCAAGGGCATCGAGCCGCAGACCCTGAAGCTGTTCGAGGTCTGCCGCCTGCGCGACATCCCGATCCTGACCTTCATCAACAAGATGGACCGCGAGGCCCAGGACCCCTTCGCCCTGCTCGACGAGATCGCATCCAAGCTGGCGCTGGATCCCGCGCCGCTCTACTGGCCGGCCGGCTCGGGCGCGCGCTTCAAGGGCGTGGTCGACCTGAAGGCCCAGCGCTTCCTGCCGTTCAGCCGCCGACCCAGCGAGATCCCGCACGGCCAGCCCGTGGCGCTCAACTCCAACGCCATCGCCCAGCATCTGGAGCCCGAGGAGCGGGACGAGGCGCTGGAAGGCGCCATGCTGGTGCAGGAAGCCTCCAAGCCCTTCGATCCCCAGGCCTTCCTGGAAGGGCACATGACCCCGGTGTTCTTCGGCTCGGCGCTGCGGCAGTTCGGTGTGCGCGAACTCTTGGAAGGCCTGGCTGCCTATGCCCCGGGGCCCGGCCTGGTGAAGGTGCGCCGCGGCGGCGAGGACACCCATGTGGCGCCGGGCGATCCGGAAGTCTCGGGCTTCGTCTTCAAGGTCCAGGCGAACATGGACCCCAACCACCGCGACCGCATCGCCATGGTGCGGCTGTGCTCGGGGCGCTTCACCCGCGGCATGCGGCTGAAGGTGCAGAACACCGGCCGCCAGATGGGGGTGCACAATCCCATGCTGTTCTTCGCCGCCGAGCGCGAACTGGCCGAGGAGGCCTTCGCCGGCGACGTCATCGGCATCCCCAACCACGGCGTGTTGCGCGTGGGCGACAGCCTGTCGGAGAGCGGAACCCTGCGCTTCGCCGGCCTGCCCAATTTCGCCCCCGAGATGCTGCAGCGCGTGCGGGTCAAGGATCCGCTGAAAGCCAAGCACCTCAAGAAGGCGCT
>DATCFQ010000144.1:0-2300 GCA_036509495.1 Caulobacteraceae bacterium | reverse complement strand
TTGGCCTGGATATACTCATCCCAGAGGATCTGCAGGGTGACGTGCTTGCGCTTCAGCTCTCGGTTCAAAGCCGACCAGTCGGGCTCCGTCCGCCGACGGTGGCCCTGCTTGGTCCCGGCTTCGCCGTAAAGCCGCGCCTCCAGATCGGCGTCGGCCAGGTCCAGCGGCAACGGCCAGGTCAGCCCGGACGTCTCGAATCTGCGGAACATCTCCCGCAGCGTCGAGGGCGCCACCCCGGTTCGCCGCGCCACCTCGCGGGTCGCCAGCTCTGCGTCCCGGCTCAATCTCAACATCTCGCGCACGCGGCGCATGGCGATCCTCTCCGTCGGCATCGGCCCCTCCAAAAGGAAGGAAGCCTAGAGCCAACGAAGACCCTCCCGGCCCGCGCCCTGGGCGGCATCATCCCGGAATGCCGCGCGGGGATTAATCGGAACGGTGGGCGGGATCAGATCGGAATGGTGGGCGGCATCAAATCGGAATCTGGAGGGTTCTGTGAGGTCGCGTGACGCGGAGGGCGGCCGTGGTGGCGCGGCGCGACCTCATTGAAGCCGGATTGAATGAACCCGCGGGATGGCGGTCGGCGGCTATGGAGATAGTGGCGCCGCAGCGGGACCCGAGACAGCGACGCGTAGGGCTCGAAGGCCGCCCACAGGTAAGTTCTGGAAGGCTGAGAGCGCGAGCCCAGCCCTGTGCCGGGAGAGAAGAGCTTGTCGAGCGCCGTACATGGCGACGTTGGGCGGCGCGGCGGCGGCGCTGGAGCGCGAGGCGCCCATAGGGCTCGTGCAGGCGCTCTCAGCGCGCGACGCAGGCGGGACATGAGGCTCGGCGTCACCGCCGGTCATGAGCTGTCCTCCCGTAGCGCCGTGCTGCGGCCGCTCGGGCGCGGAAGGACGCCGAGAAGGACCACCAGGCCCCCGCAGTGCAGGCAGGGCCGGGGCGGGATAGGCTCGCTCTTCGGCGGTTCAGCAGCGGCCTCGACGGGCGCGTCCCCGAGCAAGCGGCGGCAGAGAGCGAGCTTGGCGGCACGGCAGCCGTTGGCGAGATAGCCATAATGGCGGATGCGGTGGAAGCCGTCCGGCAAGGTGTGAAGCAGGAAGCGGCGGATGAACTCGTCCGCGTCCAGGGTCATGATCCTGGGTCGGCCGTTGTGGCGATAGTCCTTCCAGCGGAAAGCGACCTCGTGGTCGGTGACGGATACCAAGCGCGCGTTGCTGATGGCGACGCGGTGGGTATAGCGGCCGAGGTAGGCCAGCACCTGGTCCGGACCGCCGAAGGGCGGCTTGGCGTAGGTGATCCAGGCCACCTTGCGCAGCTCGGCGAGCCGGCGCCGGAAGGCGACGGCGTCCGCCAGGGCCGCCAGCTCGCCGAAGAACTTAAGCTCACGGGCCTTGAAGGCGGTCTGCAGGCCTTCGAGGAAGAGGCGGCGGAACAGGCGCGAGAGCACGTGAACCGGCAGGAAGAAGCTAGGCTTGCAGGCGACCCAGCGTAAGCCGTCGAGGGACGGTCCACCGCCGGGTACGACGCAATGCAGGTGGGGGTGGTGTAGCAAGGCCTGACCCCAAGTGTGAAGTACGGCGACCAGACCGATCTCGGCGCCGAGGTGCTTGGGATCAGCGGCGATCGTGCGCAGGGTCTCGGCTGCCGCCCTGAACAGCAGGCCGTAGACCACTTGCTTGTTCTGGAAGGCGATCTCGGCGGCGGGCGGCGGCAGCGTGAACACGACGTGGAAGTACTCCACCGGCAGCAGGTCGGCCTGGCGCGCCGCCAACCACTCGGCGCGCGCGGCGCCCTGGCATTTAGGGCAGTGGCGGTTGCGACAGCTGTTGTAAGCGCAGCGCACCAAGCCGCAGTCGGTGCAGGCTTCCATATGGCCGCCCAGTGCCGCCGTGCGACAGAGTTCGATCGCGCTCATCACGCGCCGCTCGACGCGGCCAAGGTGGGCGTCGTGGGCGCGACGATAGGCTTCGCCGTGGCGGTGCAGAACATCCGCCACTTCCAATCCGGTCGACACGAGACCGGGCTCAGGCGGGCGGTACAACCTCTAGCGCCAGCCGATCCAAGGGGCTCTCGGTCTGGCGGATCAGGCGGTTGGAGACTTGGGCGTAACGCGCCGTTGTCGAGAGGTTGGCGTGGCCCAGCAGAACCTGGATGATGCGGATGTCGGTCCCGCTCTCCAGCAGATGGGTGGCGAAGCTGTGCCGCAGCGTGTGCACTGTCACCCGCTTGGCCAAGTCGGCGGCGGCGCAGGCTGAACGACAGGCTGCATGCAAGACCTGAACGTCGATGGGCTTGGTCTCGTC
>DATCFQ010000143.1:0-3072 GCA_036509495.1 Caulobacteraceae bacterium | reverse complement strand
GAGAAGCTGCGCTTCGCCATCCGCGAAGGCGGCAGAACCGTCGGCGCCGGCGTCGTGGCCAAGATCCTCGAATAGGATCCAGCTCAAGACTGAGTTGATGATGACCAGCCGCCGAGCCGCAAGGTCCGGCGGCTTTTCATTGCGCGATTGCCCGGCCAGCCCCGCGAAGCGGGTATTCAGCTTTGGACCACCAAGCACACCAAGAAGAGTAAGGGTCAGCGCTGGCCCTTACTCTTCTTGGTGTGCTTGGTGTGCTTGGTGTCAAATCTTGCGACCCGCCGGTTCCACCGCCTTGCAGGACAAAAACGTTGGGTCCCCGCCTTCCCGGGGATGAGCGGATTAAGTCAGGCCGGTCAGGCACTTGCTGCGTCAAAGCGGCAGGGGTTTTTCCAGTTCGCCGGCGAGGTCGCGGATGAATTGCCAGGCGACGCGGCCGGAGCGGCCGCCGCGCAGTTGCGACCATTGCAGGGCACGGCGTTCCAGGTCGTCCGTGGCCAGGTCGAAGCGGTCGGCATAGGCGTGGATGGCGGCCAGATAGGCCGGCTGATCCATCGGCGGGAAGCCGATCCACAGGCCGAAACGGTCGGAGACCGAAACCTCCTCCTCGGCGTCCTCGGCGGTGGCGATCAGGCCGCGCGCCTCGACATGGTCGCGCGGCATCAGGTGGCGGCGGTTGGAGGTGGCGACAAAGAGGGCGTTTTCCGGCGGCCCCGCGACCCCGCCCTCCAGCGCCGATTTCAGCGACTTGGCCGCCGAGGCCCCTTCCTCGAACGAGAGGTCGTCGCAAAGCACGACGAATCGCTGACTTAAACCGCGCAGCCGTTCGAACAGCTCGGGCAGGGCGGCGACATCGTCGCGGTCGACCTCGACCATGCGCAACGCGCGGTGGTCTGTGCCCGCCGTCATGAAGCCGGCCTTGGCCAGCGAGCTCTTGCCGGCCCCGCGCGAGCCCCAGAGCAGCACATGGTTCGAAGGCAGGCCGCGAGCAAACCGGCGTAAGTTCTCGACAAACCTTTCCTTTTGCCGATCGACACCAACCAGCAGATCGAGCGCCAGCCCGTAGTCCGGCGCGGCAATGAAGGCTTTCGATCCCGCCTCGTAGCGGTAGAGCCGCGCCGCCGTGAAGTCCGGCGCCGGTGGCCTGGGGGGCGCCAGGCGGTCCAGCGCGTCGGCGATGCGGGCCAGATGGGGGGCGGGGTCACAGCTCATGGGATCGCTTCCTATCGGCCCCTTCGCCGCATGTCGCTAGCTCGTAAAGATGTCCGGTTTTTGTAGCTCGTGATCTGTCCGCTCGTTCTTGTTTTGCTCCGGGGCATGCCCCGGAGCAAAATGGCCGCGCTGGAGCGTGTCATGCGGCCTGGTCCTCGTGGTCTCGAATGACGCCGTGGCTGTCGTAATCGGCGAGCCGGTGCGGTCCCCAGAAGACGGCGATGGCGCCGTTGGGGTATTCGTGGACCCGGACGCTAGCCTTGACGAAGTGGGGCCGCAGCCGGCTGGGCGGCAGCTGCAGGCGCAGGGTCTTCCACCTGACGGTGTTGTCGTTACCGACGGTGCGCTCTTCCTGGACGCAGAGGATCTCGCGCCACAGCCCGGCGCGGTCGGCCACGAAGCCCGACCCTTCCTGCTCCGGTTCGACGGCGAAGGCGGCATTGTGCTGGGGGATATACACCTCGGCGATCCAGCGGTTGGCGGCCTCGACGGTGGTGATGCCGGCCAGCGCCAGTTCCTTGGGCAGGCGGTCCTGCAGCGTGAGGAAGGCCCGCTCGGAGCGCCCGCGGGCCTGAGGCGAATAGGCGGCGATGTGCTCGATGCCGAGCTGGGCCAGGGCCCGGCCGACCTGGGTCAGCACCGTCCTGGAGACCTTGCCGCCGGCCTCGGGGGTATGGAAGTAGTGGCTGCCGCGGTCGGTGTAGAAGCTGCAGAACAGGCCCTGACGGGCGATCACCTCGGCCAGGCCGCGAAAGCTGGAGGCCGTGCCCTCCTCATCGACCAGGAACATCGAGTAGAGCGCGCTGGTGGCGTCATCCATGGTGACCACCAGATCGTGCTTGCACCCGCCCGCCAGCCAGACATGGGTCGAGGCGTCCTGGTGCAGCATCATGCCCACCATCGGCCGCCTGGGCCGCTTCTTGCGGTGCGTCGAGCGCTTGGTCGCCGGCCGCACCAGGCCGGCCCGATGCAGCCACACCTTGGTCACCGTGTAGCCCAGCTTATAGTCGTGCCGCTTGATCAGCTGTTCGTGGAAGTGCTTCACCGTGAACTCGCCGTAGTGCGACCGGTAGAGCCCCAGCATCCGCTCGATCTCGGCCTTCGACGCTCGACGGCTCGACGGCCGCAGGCGACGGTCGGCCAGCCCCGCCGGCCCCTCGTCATGCAGCCGGTCGCGCCAGCGCCGGAATGTCCGGTCGCTGATCCCCAACATCTCCGCCGCCGCCTCCTGGCCAAGCTCGCCCTTCTCATGGCGATCCAAAAGCTCCTCAAATCGCATCCTGCGTATGCCCTCGTTGATGCGCGCCCGGTCCATCCTCGCCCCTCATTCCAGAGGCGAAAGAAACCGGACACTTCACGAGCTACAAACTCCGGACACTTCACGAGCTAGCCACACGACAGGAGGCCGCGATTGGCCTCGCCAGCCGCCCCTGGTAGGTTCGCCCGGAGCCGGCCGCCAATTGAGGCGCGGCCGTGATGGGGGCGCGTGGTGAGCGACAAGACGCTTGGTATTCTGCTTTATATCGATGACACGCCCGAAATGCTCGAGGACTTCAGCTGGATCTACAAGAGCTGGATCTACAGCGGAAACTGGCGGACGTCG
Source organism: Caulobacteraceae bacterium (assembly GCA_036509495.1). Classification (GTDB taxonomy): domain Bacteria; phylum Pseudomonadota; class Alphaproteobacteria; order Caulobacterales; family Caulobacteraceae; genus JANWHQ01. The sequence continues at coordinate 260 of DATCFQ010000143.1, read as the reverse complement.
GATCTGATCGTGGTCTGCAATCCGCTCGTCTTCGATCAACTCCCCGACGAACGGGGCGTCGTCAGGATTCCGTTCGAACCGATCGCGGTTCCAGGGTCGAAGTGGGCGGGCTACCCGTTCATAAACTCGATCGCCTGCCTCAGCGGCCCGCACACCGATCACCTCGTCGATCGCTACACCCATTTCCTGCGGACCGATGCCGACGTGTTCCTGACCCATCACCTGGTCAACTTCCGCCCCAACATCGCGGTTCACGGCCG
>DATCFQ010000142.1:0-2098 GCA_036509495.1 Caulobacteraceae bacterium | reverse complement strand
TGGTGAAACGGCTCGATCTGGCTCCAGACCTCCGACCAGGCCTCACGCGCCGGCCGGCCGAGGGCCCAGGGGTGCTTGGTCCCCAGGATGGGCCGGTAGCCGTCGTTGTAGATCAGCACGAACTGCGGCCCCCACCGCAGGGCCATGGGAAAGGCGGAGGCGAGGACGATTTGGACGACGAGTTCGAGGGCTGGCGACCACTGGCTGCGGGGGCCGAGCGCTGTCGTCGACCAGTCCATGTCCGAGACCAGGGACGGCATCTCCCGGCCGGAATCGCCCCGGAAATTCAGCGACAGCTCGCTGGGATCGATGACCAGATCCGACATGCACCAGCGCCTGGACAAAGCTTGGCGGCCCCGCGTCGGGCGCCGCCGTCGCACGCGTCGCAATGGCTTACAGACAATCCGGCCGAGGGTCCAACCAAGGCCCCGCCAGAGCCGATCCGCCTCAGCTTTCCAGCGTCATGCGGACGAAGTCGACGGTCTGGCGCGTCGCCGCGGCGAACTCGGTCTCGGTGGCCTTGAACGCCCCGTAGTGGGCGAAGTCGTCTGGCTGCATGCCCTCGAACTCATAGGCGGCGCGGAAGCTCGGCAGCTTCATCAGCTTGTCGAGGCTCTCCTGGCGGGGCGCGCGGTCGATCGCCTTGGGATCGAAGGCTTCCAGTTCGTCCGAAGCCGCCATCAGGCCGGCGATGAACCCAGGAGGGCAGGTGTAGACCATGTCGCTGCCGGCGAAATCGGCCAGGTGACGGCTGACCGTCTTGCCGGTCCGGTCGTCCTTCTCGATCCGCATCGAGCACTGCAGCATCTTGGACGGATGGTGGTTGGCCTTGCCGAAGTGGTAGGCGCGCTTCAGCACCGCCTCCTCGCCGTCGCGGATTTCCGAGAGGCTGAGCGGGATGCCCCTGGCCTTGGCCTCGGTGCGCCAGTCGCCCAGCTCGCCCAGGCGGGCGGACATGTGGGTGATCACCGAGCGCCAGCGCGACAGGTCCGCGCCGCTGGCCTTGGCCCTGAGCAGCCCCGCACTGACCGCCGACATGCAGCGGACGTACTGGGGCACGGTGAAGCTGGTGGTGTTGTTGGTCGAGATGCCGCGCGCGGTCAGCTCCTCGATGACCTCGTAGCCCTCCTTGGAGCCGGGGATCTTGACCATCACGTTGTCGCCCTGGGCGGCGATCTGGAGGCCCTGTTCCAGCATCCGGCGGCCGTCGCGCACCCAGCGCGGATCGACCTGGCCGGAGACCATGCCGTACTTGCCGCCCGAGGCCTTGAACACCGGCAGGATCATCGCCGCGCCCTTGCGGACCAGTTCCAGATAGAGGGTCCAGTAGACGGCCTCGACGTCGTCGTCGGGGTGGGCCTTGGCGATCTCCTTGATCCGCGCCGCCCAGACCTCGGGCGCCAGCTTGATCGCCTGCAGGCAGAGGGGCGGATTGGTGGTCACGCCCCGGAAGCCCATCTTGCCCTCGGCCTCGATGGTCGGGGAATCGAACAGCCGCCCCAGTTGCTGCGTCCAGCCGGATGTCGCCGGATCCGGGTCCTTGGCCAGCGTCTCGTCCTTCCAGCTCTGGTAGATCAGCGGCGAGCTGTCCCACCAGATCTCGGAGTCCGGATTGGTTTGAGCGAGCTGCTCGAGCACGTGGTCTGTCATGATGCCTTATCGATACGCTGGAGACGGGGTCGGCCCTGGGGATGCGGCCTCTTAGACGATTCCGGCCTTGGCCGCAGGCCTTCGGGCGCTAGATAGGATCGCGACGCCCCGATTGCACGCCCGGCGCGGCTTCCGCCACGGCGAGGTTGGCCGCGAGGCGCCCGAACAGCTGGAACAGAGTCACCCGCTCGGCCGCCGACAGGCCGTTGAGGATCTGCTCGTCGCGTTCCAGCGAGACCTGGATGACGCGGTCGTGCAGCGCCTCGCCCGGGGCGGTCAGGCTCAGCAGCATGCGGCGGTTGTCGCCGGAATCCCCCTTCGCCTGCATCAGGCCGCGGCCAATGAGCGCCTGCACCGCGCGGGAGACCGGCGACTTGTCGACCCCGGACATCTGGCTGATTTCCGCGGCGCTGACGCCCGGGCGCATGGCGGCCAGAGCCAGCACCCG
>DATCFQ010000141.1:0-2104 GCA_036509495.1 Caulobacteraceae bacterium | reverse complement strand
ACTAAAGGCGGCATGGAGAGGCCATGAGTTCCGAACCCCCAGACGCCAGGCCGACCCCGCCCCGCTACCCCAGCGTCGTCCGTCGCCGCGGCGACCGCGCCCCGATCGTGGTGGGCCGCGACCGCTCGCCCTTCACCGACGTCTATCATCGGATGCTGGCGCTGCCGCTGCTGGGCATCCTGGCCCTGATGGGCGCGACCTTCCTGGTGCTCAACCTGATCTTCGCCGGCTTGTATGTGGCCGATCCGGGCGGGATCGCCGCCATGACGCCCGGCGACTTCTGGAGCGCCTTCTTCTTCAGCGTCGAGACCTTCGGGACCATCGGCTACGGCCATTGGTATCCGGTGAGCGTCCACGCCAACCTCGTGATGACCGTCGAGACCTTCGTGGGCCTGGTCTATGTGGCGGTGACCACCGGCCTGGTGTTCGCCCGCGTCTCGCGGCCGGTCTCGCGCGTCACCTTCAGCCAGGTGGCCGTGATCCACGACTTCGAAGGGACCTCGACGCTGATGTTCCGGGCGGCCAATCGGCGCAGCAACAACATCCTCGAGGCGGAGGTGATGGTCAGCCTCGCCCGCGACGCCGAGACCTCCGAGGGCATCCAGTTCCGCCGCTTCGAGGAACTGAGGGTCGCGCGCTCGCGCACGCCGCTGTTCGCCCTGACCTGGACGATCCTGCACCCCATCGATGGCGCGAGCCCACTCAAGGAGGCCACCCCTCAGAGCCTGTCGGCCGCCCATGCCGAGATCATCGTGGTGCTGAGCGGCACGGACGACCGCTATGCCCAGCGGGTGCACGCACGCCATTCCTATGACGCCAGCGAGGTCCTTTGGGACAAGCGGTTCGCCGATATCCTGTCGTTCGGTGAGGGCGGCCGGCGGAAGGTCGACTACGGCCGTTTCCACGACGTCGTGGATCTCTGAGGCCGGCGCATTGATCGGCGCCGGGGGGCGGGCTATGGACCGCTCCCCGGGGAAAGCGTTTCGGTAATGACAGATCTGGACGACCGCGCGCGCGCCTACGAGGCCAAGTTCGCGCACGACAAGGACATGGATTTCAAGGCGGAGTCGCGACGCAACCGGCTGCTCGGCCTGTGGGGCGGCGAGATGATGGGCCTGGAGCAGAGCCATCTGGAGGATTACGCGCGGGCGGTGGTGAAGTCCGACTTCGACCGGCCGGGCGAAGAGGACGTGCTGCGCAAGATCTTCGAGGACCTCAAGGGCGCGGGGGTGCAGGTGTCCGAGGGCGACGTGCGGATGAAGATGGCCGAGCTTTTGGCCCTCGCCCGCGAGCAGCTCAAGACCGAAGCCTAGGAGCTCGGCAGTCCGGGCGGCTTTCTTTCAGCTCCGACGGTTGACGCGGCGTACAGGCGGCCCAAGCTGATTGGCGCAGGCCACAGCGAGTCTCCCGTGAGCGCCGAAGTCCATCCTCTGAAGACCCTGGTCCCGAAGATCCGCCGCGCGCGCGAAGAGGACGCCACCGACGTCGCCTTCTGGTTCCTCGACCGGCAGGCGGCATTGAAGTGGGGCGGCATGCAGATCCCCGATCCGCTGGCGGCCGACTGGCTGGCCGCCCAGTTCCAGGGAGCCACGCCCGAGCACTACGCCATGATCGACGACGACGACCGGCCGATCGGCGTCTTCGGCCTGAGGTTTCACGAGCGCGAGCGCCGCGCCCATCTGATCCGGGTGGCGATCTCGCCCCTTTGGCGCGGCGAGGGCCTGTCGGGCCAGCTGCTGCGCGGAGCCGCCCATCTGGCGCGCGAACGCCGCGCCCAGCGGCTGACCCTGAATGTCTATGGCTCCAACGCCGACGCCCGCGCCGCCTACGAGCGCGCCGGCTTCTTCCCCTTCGAATTCGCCAAGGCGCGGGAGGATTCCACGGGCCTGATGGTGCGGATGCTGAAGCCGCTGTGAGCACTTCTCTCTAATCCGCTCATCCCGGCAGGCCGGGACCCAGGCTTTTTCAACCACGAACCTCACGAACCTCACGAACGGGGCCGCACCGGCATGTTCGTGAGGTTCGTGGACAATTCTTGGGGACTCTCAATTCAGCGAAAACACCTGGGTCCCCGCTTTCGCGGGGATGAGCGGACGGAGAAATT
>DATCFQ010000140.1:0-4237 GCA_036509495.1 Caulobacteraceae bacterium | reverse complement strand
GCTCACGGTCCGCACCACGACCGAGCAGGTCGCACAGGGCCTGGAGCAGGCGCTCGCGGCCAACCGCGCGGACGGTCCATGGCATGGCCGCCTCGACGAGAGCAGGGTCGCAGTCGCCGGCTACAGCTGCGGCGGATTGCAGGCGCTGGCCATCGCCGGCGATCCACGCGTGAAGGCGGTCTTGATCCTGCACAGCGGCGTCTTCAACAACGGCAGTCCGATCCAGGGCCTCCAGGTCGACAAGTCCGTGCTGAAGACCCTCCATACCCCGGTGATCTATCTGCTGGGCGGCAAGTCCGACATCGCCTGGCCGAACGGCACGGACGACTTCGCCCGGATCGACACGGTCCCGGCCCTACTGGCCAGCCACGACGTCGGGCATGGCGGCACCTTCAATCAGCCCAACGGCGGAGAGGAGGCCCAGGTCATGCGGAAATGGCTAGACTGGCAATTGCTGGGCGATGCGGAAGCCGCGAAGACCTTCGTCGGACCGGATTGCGGGCTTTGCCGCGAGCCCGAGTGGATGGTCACCCGCAAGGGCTTCTAATTCGATCCGAGGCGGGAGGTCGCCATGAGGTTGCTTATCGTCGTCGTCCTGGCATGGCTGGCCTGCGGGGCAGGCGCCGCCGCCCAGGCCAACGAAACCGCAAACCGATGCGTCGGGCTGAAGGCGTTTGCGTGGCCGCATCTACAAGTCGAGGAGGCGAGGCTCGTCGCAGCGGGTCCCGCGCCCTCGCCAGGAGGCCCCACGCCGCCGCAGGATCTGCAGCTCCCCGAGCACTGTCTGTTCCGAGCCGTGATCTCTCCGCGCACCTCGGCCTCGGGCCCGCGGCTCGGCGTGGGTTTCGAACTGCGCCTTCCCACGGCCTGGAACGGAAGGTTCGTGTTCGAAGGCGGCGGCGGCCTGGATGGCGTTCTGAATCCGGCAGTGGGCGGGATGGCGGGCCGCGTCCGGCCTGCCGCCTTGGCGCAGGGATTCGCCGTCGTCACGACGGACGGCGGGCACCGAGGCGCGTCAATGATGGATGCCCGCTTCGCCATCGATCAGCAGGCCCGCATCGACTATGCCTACGGCGCGGTGGATAAGACCACCTGGGCGGCCAAGGCGGTGATCCAGGCCTTTTACGGTCGCGAGCCGGATCGATCCTATTTCCTGGGCTGCAGCAACGGCGGCCGTCAGGCCTTGATCGCGGCCGAGCGCCTGCCCCTCGAGTTCGACGGGATCGTCGCGGGCGATCCCAGCTTCCGCCTTGCCTGGACCAATGTCGACGAGGCCTGGAACGAGATCGTCCTCGCCCGCGCCGCGCCGAAGGGCCCCGATGGCAGGCCGATCATCAGCCGGGCGCTGTCGGATGCCGACCTGAAGCTCGTCGGAGACGCCGTGCTCCACGAATGCGACGGCAAGGACGGCTTGAAGGATGGGATGATCAACGACTTCCGAGCCTGCCGGTTCGACCCCGCGGTGCTGACCTGCAAGGAAGCGAAGACCGACAGATGCCTCACCGCCCTGCAGGTCCGGACATTGAAGGCGCTGATGGGCGGGCCGCATGACAGCCGTGGCCAGGCGCTCTATGCGGCTTTTCCGTATGACTCCGGCATCGCCGGTCCGGCCTTCCGACAGATGCACTTCGGGACCTCGCCCACCGGTGTGCTGAGCGCCGCCGACGCCACGCTGGGCTTCGACTCCCTTCGTGGCTACGCGATGACCCCGCCCGATCCGTCGTTCGACGTGATGCGCTTCGATTTCGACAGGGACAGCGCGCGCGTTCGCGAGACATCGAAACTGAACGACGCCGACGCGACCTTCCTTACCACCTTTGCTCATCGCGGCAAGCTACTGCTTTACCACGGGCTTTCGGACCAGGGCCTGTCGCCGCTGGATACCATCGCCTGGTACGACCGTCTCGCGTCCTCGACGGGAGGAAACACCCAGGATTGGGCGAGGCTGTATCTTGTTCCCGGCATGACTCATTGCGCGGGCGGCAGTGCGACCGACGAATTCGACGTGCTCGCGGCCCTTCAGGCATGGGTCGAACGGGACGAGGCGCCCGATCGCATCGTCGCCCGGGGCAAGACCTTTCCGGGAGTGACCCGCCCGCTCTGCCCCTATCCCAAGGTGGCGCGCTATCAAGGCGGCGACCCGGCGAGCGAGAAGAGCTTCATCTGCAAGGAATAGAGGGGAGTTCGCAGTGAAATCGATCATCGTCGCGACGCTGGGCGCCGCAGCCTTGATGCTGGCGGCGCTTCCGACGTCGGCGCAGCCGGCGGCCAGCAGATCCGTCAGCACCGCCGAGCGGTGCGCCGGCCTGGCGAGGCTCACTCTGCCGGGCTCGGATCTGCAGATCTCCAAGGCCGAGGCCGTCCCCCCGGCGGCGGCGGGGACGCTGAAGGTCTCGCCGTTTGCGCCTCCGCTGAGCGTCGCCATGCCTGCCTATTGCCGGATCGAGGGCTCGTTCGAACGCCGGACCGGCGCGGGCGGCAAGCCCTACGCAATCGGCTTCGCCCTGGCCCTTCCGGACGATTGGAACGGGCGCTTCCTGTTCCAGGGCGGCGGAGGCCTGAACGGAACGATCGGTCAGCCGGTCGGCTACCAGGCCGCAGGGGATACGCCGGCGCTGGCGCGCGGTTTTGCCGTGGTGTCGACCGATAGCGGCCACCGGGGCGCGGTGTTCGACGCGTCGTTCATGCAGGACCAGATGGCGGCCCTGAACTTCGCCCAGGGATCGGTGGGAAAGGTAACCCGCGTCGCCAAGCAGATCGTCGCGACCTATTACGGCCGGCCGGCGCGCTATTCCTATTTCGACGGCTGCTCCACCGGCGGTCGAGAGGGGATGCTCGCCGCGGAGCGCTATCCGGATGAGTTTGACGGCGTCGTGGCCGGCGATCCAGCCATGGAGACCGGCTATTCCGGCCTCGGGCTCACCTGGGCAGCGGTGGCGTTCAACCGCGCCGCCCCCAAAGACGCATCCGGCAATCCCGTCCCCGCCCAGCTGTTCTCCAAGGCCGATAAGCAGCTCCTGATCTCGCGGCTGCTGGAAGAGTGCGATGGGCTTGATGGCCGCAAGGATGGCCTGATCTTTGACTTCGCCGCCTGCCGGTTCGATCCAGCAGTGCTCACCTGCGCGAGCGCCAAGTCCGACGCCTGCCTCACGGCGGGCCAAGTGGGTGCACTGAAGAGCGCCTTCGCCGGGCCACGAACGGCCGGGGGCGTCCAGCTCTATCCGCCGTTCCCGTTCGACACGGGCGTCGCGTCCGAGCAAGGCATTGGCGGCCTGATCCCGAGCAGCGCGCCCAGCCCGCTGGGGCCGCCGAACCGCGCTCTCCAGGTCGACCTCGACCAAGCGGCGGCCAGGTTGCGCGCGGATGGCGTCCAAGGACTGGTCGACACGGCGAACTGGACCAACTTGTCGGCCTTCTTCGGCCATGGCGGCAAGATCCTGTTCTACCATGGGCTCAGCGACCCGTGGTTCTCACCGCTCGAGACCTTGGCCTACTACCAGAGCCTGGCCGCGGCGAACGGCGGCGCCGAGGCGGTGCGCGGCTCCAGCCGGATCTTCCTGGTCCCGGGCATGGCGCACTGCCAGGGCGGGCCGGTGACCCTGGACCAGTTTGACCTTCTGAGCGCGGTGGTCGACTGGACCGAACATGGCAAAGCCCCTGACCAGGTGGTGGCCACCGGCGCAAGCCTGCCCGGCCAGAGCCGGCCCCTGTGCGCTTGGCCGGCCCACGCCCAGTATTCCGGCTCGGGCGATCCGAGCCGGGCGGCAAGCTACCTCTGCCGGGAGTAGGCCGGCCGAGGCGCGGACAAGACGCGGTCGGTTTGGCCGGCGGCAGGGTCAGGGGAGGCGCGCGTGCACCTGTTGAACAAGGTCCTTGTCTTGGCGATGGGGTGGGCGGCGCTGGCTGGAGCCGCGTCGGCGGCGACCCGGCCGCTGCTCGGCGTCGGCTGCCAAGCGCCGGTCCGCTGCGCGGCCGACGGTTGTGCGCGCTCGACCACGGGCAATGTGGTCGAGCCCAAGACCGGGCGCAGGTTCTTCCTCGACTATCCCTGCGACCTGAAGCCGGGCGAGAAGGTGATGTTCGTCATGCTCCTGCATGGCGCTGGCTCGACCGGCGAGTGGGTCCGCCGGTATTTTCCGGCCGTGGACTACAAGCAGAAGTACCGACTGGTGGTGGCGACCCCCACGGCGGCGGGCGGCGGTCCCACGCCGGTGCGCATGTGGCTCGCCGACGCCGA
>DATCFQ010000139.1:0-3510 GCA_036509495.1 Caulobacteraceae bacterium | reverse complement strand
GGCCGGCCCCGACCATGCGGTCACGGCCCTGGACCTTGGCGTCCCGGAGGCGGCCACCGCCCGGGTCGAGGTCAGCGACGGGCGAATCACGGCCCGGTTGCGGCGAGGGCCGCTGGACGCGGCGACGCTGGGATGGAGCGCGACCTTGGCGCCGGCCGACTCGCCGCCGGAGGCGTCGGCCCTGAGCCCTCAGGACGCCGAGCTCTATCTCCGGCCGGCGGAAGGGCTGATCCAGGTCGGTCCCCGCGTCCGCGAGCTGGCCGCGCTCTGGGCGGCAGGACTCAGCGATTGGGATGCGGCGCTGGCGTTCCGGCGCAGGATCGGGGCCTCGTTCTGCCTCGGGGTGGTCGGCTACGAATCGTTCGATGCACGGAGCGCGATGGACTGGGTGCTGGACCACGGCTGGTTCGACTGCGTGCTGGGGTCGGCCTTGCTGGTCTCGCTCTGCCGGGCGCACCGCGTACCGGCGCGGCTGGTTGGCGGCTACTTCCTCTATCGGCTGGGTCCATCCAATCACACCTGGGCCGAGGTCTGGGCCCCCCGGCGAGGCTGGACGGCCATCGACCTGGCCGGATGGGACCTTTCGGCCGGCGACGCCGATGCCGACTGGCAAGGCGCGTTCATCGGCCGGATCGACCGGCGCATGGTGACCGAACGGCCGCCGCGGCGCGTCATGGGACCCATGAGCCTGCGCCTCCCAGCCGCCTGGCGGGCGCTGCAACGCGCCGTGGACGGGGGCCTGGAGATCAGCGTGGTGGATGCGGCGTCCGGGCGGATGGCCTTCGCCGATCGGATTTGCGTGGAGTCGGAGTCGACCCCGGCTCTCTCGTGACCGTCAGCATACCCGGTGGGCCGGCCGGGTGGCCGATATGTCCTGCTCGCGGGCCAGGCGCGCGAGGGCGTTCTCGGTCATCACCGCGATGACGCGATCGAGCACTCGCAGCTCGTGCTCGGTCAGACCCTCCGTCAGCTCCCGTTCGCCTTCGATGGCCAGGGCCACCAAGGGCGCATAGGCTTCTTCGCCTTGCTTGGTCGGACTAACCGCCACGCCCGGGCCGCCGCCGACATTCTCGCGGCGCAACAGGCCCATGGTCACCAGCCGCTTCACCGTCCGGCTCACCTGCGGCCCGCCCCGGCGAAGAACGGTCCCCAGTTCGTTGATCGAGAGGCCCGGCATGTCGCAGGCTCGGGCCAACACCCGCCACTCGAAGTCCGATAGGCCGCTGGCCCGGGAATAGAGCAGGCCGCTGCTCAGCCGTATCAGCCGCACCAGCTGCTGCAGCCCGATATGGGCGAGCTGGCGACTGAGCGGGCCGCCCTCCTCACCGCGGCCAAGCCGAGGCCTGACAGCTCGGGCGCTGTTGCTTTGGCTGTAGGTCACTTTGGCATCCTCGACGACGGACAGCGATGGTAGCGGCGATGTTTCGCCGCGGCAAAAATGTGACGGTCAGGAAAGGTTCAATCTCCGATCCGAGCTAGATTGCCGCATCAATTTGACAAGCACAAACTGCTCGGCAAAGCTCAGGGACACTGAGTTTAGAGCCGCCTTGCGCGGCCGGAAGCGCACGGCGCTTTCACGGGGTAGGAATGAACAGCCACAAGGGGGGCGCCATGTCTCGAGACATTCGGCCTGGACTGAATATCAAGTCGAAGCAGCTGAAGCTCGCTGGCGCGAGCGCGGCGGCCCTGTCGATCGCCCTGTTGAGCGCCGGCGCGGCCTGGGCGCAGGATGATGCGAACGCCAAGTCCGGCGGCGCGGTGGGCGAGGTGATCGTCACCGGTTCGCGCATCCAGCGCTCGACCTTCACCTCGCCGAACCCGGTGACGGTGATCAACGAGCAGGAGATCCAAAGGCTCAACCTGACCAACGCCGGCGACATCGTCGCCCAGCTGCCGCAGAATTCGAACTTCTTCGCCGGCAACAACGTGGGTCTCGGCAACTTCAACGTCGGCGCCCAGCTGGTGAACCTCCGGGGCCTGAACCCCTTCTTCGGCACCCGCACCTTGACCCTGGTCGATACCCAGCGGGTGGTGCCGACGACCACCGGCGGCGGCGTCGACGTCACCCTGATCCCTTCGAATCTGGTCGGCCGGGTCGACACCGAGACGGGCGGCGCCTCGGCCGTCTACGGCTCGGACGCCATCGCCGGGGTGGTGAACATCATCCTCGACACCAAGCTCAATGGCTTCAAGGGCACGGTCGACTACGGCCAGACCAAGTATGGCGACGGGCGCGACTATCACGCGTCGCTGGCCTACGGGTCGGGCTTCGCCGGAGGCAGGGGCCACTTCATCATCGGCGGCGAGTTCGAGCACACCGAGGACATCGGCATCTGTTCGGAAGTCCGCGGCTGGTGCGCCACCAACGAGGCGGAATACACCAACCCCAACTTCAACACCCCGGGGGCGCCGGGTTACGGTCAGCCCCACTATATCATCGGCCCGGGCGGCACCGCCGCGAACCAGACGCCGACCGGCGCGGTGATCCCTTGCATCCCGACCGACCCGCCCGTCCCCAACTCCCACCTCCCGCCAGGGGGAGTCTGCGTCAATCCGGGCACCCCTCTGATGCAGTTCAATGCCTCGGGATCGGCGCTGCAGCCGTTCACCCAGGGCGCTTACGCCGCCGGCGCCGGCTTCTTCGGCTTCCAGCAGGGCGGCGACGCCAATGCGGTGGGCGCCTATGAAACCACGACCATGAAGCCCGACGTGCGCAAGTACACCGCCCTGATGCACGTCGATTACGACCTGACCAATAACATCACCGGGTCGTTGGAAGGTTGGTTCGCCCGCAGCGTGGCGGTGAACCCGGTCGCCAACGGGGCCATCGGGCCCTATGCGCTGGAAGTCGGCAACGGCGTCTACGTCGGCAACGAAATCGCAGCCGACAATGCTTATCTGACCCCGGCCGAAGCGGCCTACGTGAATTCGCTGGGCGGGGTCGCCGCTTTCGGCCGCAACATGCTGGGCACGACCGAGGCGCGCAACCAGACCAACGACGACACCTATCGCTTCGTCGCCAGTCTCAAGGGCGATCTCGGCGGCAGCTGGGGGTGGGACCTCTACGGCACCTTCGGCGAAAACCGGAACGACCAGCACCTGTTCCACAACGTGGCCGGCCAGCTGCTGCAATTCGCGACGGACGCGGTTCATGGGCCGGGCGGCAGCATCGTCTGCGGCGTGACCATTCCGGGCCGGATCAATCCCAACACCGGCGCGCCCTATAAGCCAGCCGACGCCACCTTGGCGGCGGAGAACGGCGGCTGCGTGCCGATCAACCTGTTCGGCCAGGGCAACGCCAGCCAGGCGGCGCTCAACTACGCCTTCCCCACCCTGGCGGAGAGCTCGGTCTACACCCAGGAAGTGGTCTCCGGGAACGTTCACGGCGACCTGTTCCAGGGCTGGGGAGCCGGCGCGATCAAGTTGGCGGCCGGCGCCGAGTGGCGTCGCGAGCACGGCGACGTGACCCACGACCTGCAGGATCAGCCGTACTACGCCTACTACACCCTG
>DATCFQ010000138.1:0-2914 GCA_036509495.1 Caulobacteraceae bacterium | reverse complement strand
CGCCGCCGCGGCCCTGCTGGCGGCCACGGCCGCCCACGCCCAGGTCAATGTCGGAACCCAGGCGCCCGAGGCCACGGCTCCCTTCGCCATGACCCAGGTGGCGAGCTTCAACCTGCCCTGGCGGATCGCCTTCCTGCCGGACGGGCGCATGCTGGTCACCGAGAAGGTCGGGCCGATCTGGCTGGTGACCCAGGCCGGGGCCAAGACCCCGATAGCCAATGTCCCGGCCGTTCTGTCCCAGGGACAGGGCGGCATGTTCGGCATCTTCCTGTCGCCTCACTACGCCAGCGACCACCTGGTCTATCTGACCTATGCCGAACCGCAGCAAGGCGGCTCGGGCCTGGCCTTGGCCCGCGCCCGGCTGTCGTTCAGCGGCGGCGCGGCGAGCCTGGAGGGACTGCAGGTGATCTGGCGTGACGGCGAGGGCGGCCAGGGCGGCCAGTTCGGCGCCCAGGTGGCCTTTGCGCCCGACGGCAAGTCGCTGTTCCTGACCGTGGGCGATCGCCAGCGCTTCACCCCCGCCCAGGATCCCAACCAGCCGCTGGGCAAGATCCTGCACCTGACGCTGGACGGCAAGCCGGCGCCGGGCAACCCCTATGCCGGCAAGGTTGGCGCCCAATCCGTGCCGGTGATCGATCCGGCCAAGGACACCGAGGCGGCCAAGACCGCGCCGGTGGTGCGGACCTACAGCTTCCCCGGCCTGAACCTGACGCCGTCGGAAGTGTGGAGCACCGGCCACCGCACCCCCTATGGCCTGGCCTTCGCGCCGGACGGCCGGCTCTGGGAAGCCGAGCATGGGCCCAGAGGCGGCGACGAGTTGAACCTGATCGAGCCCGGCAAGAACTATGGCTGGCCGCTGGTCGGCTATGCGCCGAACTATGACGGCGTGCCGATCCCCAGCCCCGACACCCGGCCGGACCTGACCAAGCCTGTGCTCTACTGGACCCCGGTGATCGCGCCCGGCAACCTGACCTTCTACAGGGGCAAGATGTTCGCGCAGTGGAACGGCTCGGCCCTGGTCAGCGGGCTCGGGACCAAGTCGCTCAGCCGCATCGTCATCCAAGGCCCCACGGCGAAATCCGCCGAACGCTGGGACCTCGGCCACCGCATGCGCGACGTGGAAGTGGCTCCGGACGGCGCCCTGTGGATGCTGGAAGACGCCAACCCCGGCGGCCTTTACCGCCTGACGCCGAAGTAGGGGCTGGGAAGCCCCCGCCCTCAGTCCAACGCGCTCTCAGTGATGCGGACGTGCGCGTCGGTGATGTGGAAGCCGTGCGCCTCGAGGTCGTCCAGGCACTCTTCGACGTTGACGCCTGGCATGGCCTGACCGCGGACCATCTCCAGCACCTTGAACGGCGCCCACGGCCCGAACCGCGCCGGCAGGTTCTCCGCGGCGGCGTGTTCGGTGAAGCCGAAGATCCGGTCCTGGCCTCTGAAGCCGTGCACCTGCATGGGGCGGGGCCCTCGTCAGCGCCCTTCCCAGGGCGAGGGTATCAGATGGGCTCGGCGCTGGGGCGGCGGGGTCCGGAGGCAAGCGCCGATGCGCGCCGGGCCTCCATTTACAATGTTCGGGCGCGGCGCCTAACCTTGGTCCAACAAAGACGGCCGGGGAAACCGGCCGGACGCGACAAGAAAGGCCTGCGGGAGGGCGCCATGAAGTATGCCGTGTGGTTCATACGTCTTGTGTTCGGAGGTTGGATGGTTCCGGCCGGTCTGAACCACTTCGTTCCCTTGTTCCCACAGCCTCAGGGCGTCGGCCTCAGCGGCGAGGTCTTCCGCGCCCTGTTCGACAGCCATCTGTTCGACCTGGTCAAGGGGGTGGAGCTGATCACCGGGATCTGCGTCCTGACTGGCTGGTACACCCCGCTGGCGCTGGTGGTCTGCATGCCGGTGTCCTTCTGCGTCTTCTGGTGGGACAACCCGATCTCGGGGAATTGGACCAACAAGGGGGGACAGGCCGGGCAGGTGGTGCTGTTCTGCAATCTCGCCCTGTGCCTCGCCTACTGGAACAGCTACCGCGCCATGTTCACCCTGCGCGCCAAGCCGCGGGCCATCGGCGAGCCGCAAGCGCCCGCCGCCGCCGCCGTCCAGCCGCAGGGAGCCTGAGCCATGAACCGCCTCGTCCTGATCGGCCGTCTGGTCTTCGGCGCCTGGATCCTCGCCAGCGGCGCCAACCACTTCTTCGTCACCCTCTGGCCCGAGCCTACCGGGCATCAGCCGCTGGGGATCCAGCTGATGACCGGCCTCAGGGACGGCTGGATGCTGGATGTCGCCATGATCGTCCAGTTGGTCACTGGGGCCCTTATCCTCACCGGCTTCTTCGTCCCGGTCGCCCTTTGCGTGGCGATGCCGGTTTCGGTGTGCGCCACCTATTGGAGCGTGATCCTCGAGCGGGACCCGGCCTGGGCGGCCCTGGGGGCGGCCTGCGCCGGGCTCAACGGCCTGCTGATGCTGGCCTATATCGATTACTACAAGGGCATGCTGCGAGAGCGCGGCGCCCTGGCCTTCGGCGAAGCCTGAGGAGGGCGCCATGAACTTCGACTCCGTATTCGCCAATCCCGCGGGCCGCCTCTCGCGCAACGCCTTCATCGGCGGCCTGGCCGTCCTCGTGCTGGTCGTGGCCTTCTACGTCTTGCTGGCGCAGGCTGGCCGCAACCGCGACTGGGTGCTGATCGCCCTGCTGTTCCCCGGCTTCGTGCTGCACGCCCGACGCCTGCACGACATGGGCAAGACCGCCTGGCTCCTGCTGGTCCCAGGCGCGCCGGCGATCGCCTTCGCCTGGCTGCACCTGTTCCTTCCCCAGAGCGAGCTCACGGGCCCCATGGGCTGGCTCGCGGCCGCCCTCATGGTCGCCTTCGCGGTCTGGGGCCTGGTCGGCAAGGGTCAGACGGAAGCCAACCGGTTCGGCGCGGTC
>DATCFQ010000137.1:0-2935 GCA_036509495.1 Caulobacteraceae bacterium | reverse complement strand
TGGTGTTTGGCTGCGTGGGCATGGAAAAGCTCCATATAGAAAACCCCGGGACCTTAGCCCCGGGGTTCTTAACTCTTCGTTTACGCCGGGCTCGATTACGAGTTCGGGGTAACCTGCGCCTGGACCAGCGCTTTTCCATCGACCACCTGAAACCCGTAGACCTGGAGCCCACGGAGGATTTGGCCGAACGTTAATTCGCTTCTGAGGGTCTCAACTTTACTAATCTGCGACGCGAACGTCAGACCGTGCGCATGGCCCGCGAAGATCGGCCATTCACCCGAGTTGAAGTTCGTGGTGTCGGAGCTGTTGTTCGGCAGCAAGTTGGAGATGTAGATCGTGAACCGATCCACCATGCCCAGCCGGCCGTTGCGCAGCATCGACACGCTGTCACCCGACAGGTATGCCTGACGAAGCTCGGACTGCTTGATCATGCGGCCTGCCCACGCCGGCATGACGACCCAGCGGCCGACCTCCGGAATGTTCTGCTCGTCGAGCACCTGGCCCATGCGCATCAGCACGTCCAGAAGTTCGATGTCGCCAACGCCCGGGTTCTTGGAGACCACCGAGAGGGGGGTGCCCTTGACGCCGAGGTTGATGTTGCCGGTGATGGCGCCGGCGGTCAGGCCCTGGTTCGCCGCGACCATCTGGCCCACGATGCCGTCCAGCACGTCGCTGTCAACGGTGATCTTGAGCTGCTGGGCCGCGTCGTCCGACCACATGGAGAGGACGTTCAGATCACTCTGAATTTCCATCACGTCGTCGAGGATCAGGGAGAAATACTTGCCGCTGCCGATGTACAGCTCGACGGTACCACCGGTCGGACGGTCGAGGCCGAGCAGGCCGTCGCTGTCGTAGTTGTGGATCGAGATGGTCGGCTTCGTGCGGATTTTGACGCGGTCGCCCTTGTTCTTGATCTCACCTTCGTAGTCGGTGTTCGAGATCGCCGCGAGGACGGTGGACGCGTAGAATTTCTCCACGAGCTTACCGGACCAGATTTCCGGGATGAACCCGGTCGCCTGGAGGTTGTTGCCCGAGCTACCTACCGGATAGATCGCGGGCGTCGAGCCGGCCGTTGCGCCCGGAAAACCTGAGTTGTTAATTGGCATGACGAAGCCCTCACTTATCGTTTGTGGGGGCTATCGCGATGTTTCTGTGCGGAATGAGCCCCCGAGTTACCCTCGGATGCGCCCGTCTCGTTGCGCCGACTGGATGGCCGCTTCGGTTTGGTCATACTCGGCCTGACGGCCGGTATAATATCCTTGGCGACTTTTCCGGTAGTGCTCGGAAATTTGAGCGCGTGTGATGATCGGCTTATCCGCGGACCCTTGGAGATTGCCTCCATCGGCCGGCTTTGCCCTGCCAGGAGCTGCTAGATCGTCCAACGACATCGCGGCCTGGCGAGGAGCGGGCGGGGCCTGCTGCTCTTGTCGCGTATTCGTCGGCACCGTGCCGCCCGTAGCTTGGACTTCCTTGACGAAGTCCTGGAAGGTCTGGATCACAACGGCGCTGTTCGCGGCGTCGTAAGCTTCCTTCAACATCTTCCCGCGTAGCACACCAGTGTAAACATTTGGTAAATGCAGCCATTGACGCCATTGCGGGCTCGCCTGGATCGCCATCCAGTTCGGGACAGCGGCGGTCAGGGACTGGCGTAACACCTTCTGATCGTTGGTAATTGAGCGCTTCTTGAGGTCGGCGTTTTCAGTACGCAGCGCCTCGATTTCGGGGGCTGTGGCACCCTTGGCGATGCGCGCCATGGTCTCCAAAAGTTCCTCGCCGTAGGTATCCCGGTCCGCCTCAGTGATCACATTGTTGTGATTAGCTGGCTGATTTTGGGGTTGAGCGGCAGGGTCGACGCCGGCACGGGAGATCAGCGCGTTCAATCGTCCAATCTCGTCGCCGGCCTGGATTAGCTGCTCCTGCAGCGAGCCGATCTGCTGGTTGGAGCGATCGTACCGCCCCTTCATGGAGTTGTACCGGCCCGCCCAATCATCGGTCTGAAGCTGGTCCTTTGTCGGGACCGGCGGGTTCTGGTCGACCGGCTGGGCCTGGAGCGGCGGGGTCTGGTCCGCGGCCAGCGGCGGGTTCTGGTCCGCGGGCGGAGCGGCGGCTGCTGCGGCTGCAATCTGCTCGGGGGTCTGCTCCTGCTGGTAGAAGCTCTCGGCGATACGCGCGGCCTCGGCGACATGCCGGGGGACGACCACGTTCGGATCAGCGTCTCCGTCGCGGGGGAGGACTTTGTCTGGTTCTGCCATTGGTTTGGTCTTTCCTAGTTTTGGGGAGCTTCAGTCGGGGAGGCTTTCACCAGGGCGCACTCGCGGAACATCCGGAGAAGCGCGAGGCACTGCTGCGCGCGGCCCTGATAATTGAGGATTTCATTTTGCGGGGCGGCGGTCATCGCCAGCGTCACTTCCGCCGCATAGACATCCATGCACTCGACGAAGGCGTCCCACGCCTGCGGGTTCGCGTTCTTCAGTTGGAGCGCGAACTGCTGCATAATTTTTACGGTAGTCGGTGCCGTCATCCGGTCGCTATTCCGCCGAAGGAGCCGGACCCAATGCCATCAGGCGGAGGAGCGGGCTGCTGGGGCTGTGCCATGGGGGTGGCTTTGCCATAAGACTGAAAACTCGCGGGACCACCGCCTGTCGCAGCACCGGGTAGGTTGCGGGCGGAGGAGGCTTTGTTCGCCGAATTGTGAAGGGAACCCTTCTTCGAGTGGGGCGCCAGCGGCGTCATGTCTTTCTTGAACATCACATACCTCCGTCTTGGTCGCTGTCGCCGGCTGGCCCGAACGGGTTGGCACTCGGGCCGGGGCTCATTGCCGGCATGGAGGGTGCCTTGCCGTAGTCGCGCGTGTTCTTGATCTTCAACGCACGACCGGCCGGGCCCTTCGGGGTCGGGCTGGCAATCGCGGGGGCGCCAGCGCCGCGGCCTAGAC
>DATCFQ010000136.1:0-3134 GCA_036509495.1 Caulobacteraceae bacterium | reverse complement strand
GATGTCTTTCCGGAAGCGGAATGCCGCCGTTGGATCCCCGATCTCGTGGTCCATCACATCGCCGACCCGCGGCCCTCGCCGGTTGCGGCTGTGAACATGGGAATCGAGCTTGCCCGGGCTGAACTGGTGGGCGTCTGCATTGACGGCGCGCGGATGGCCAGCCCGGGCCTGCTCGCCAGCGCCATGGCCGCTTCCCGGCTGCACGACCGGCCGGTGATCGGCGCTCTCGCCTTCCACCTCGGGCCGGACCTGCAGCGGCGCAGTATGCGCAACGGCTATAACCAGACCGTTGAAGACGACCTCCTGGCGCAATGCGGCTGGGAGGCCGACGGCTATCGGCTGTTCGACGTCTCGGCTTTCGCCGGATCTTCGGCCAAAGGATGGTTTATCCTGCCCAATGAGACCAATTCCCTGTTCCTTGCCAAGGACCACTGGGAGCAGCTCGGCGGATTGGACCAAGGCTTTGAGAGCCCTGGCGGCGGACTGGCTAACCTCGATGTCTGGTCCCGCGCCTGCAGCGACCCGGAGGGGCAGGTGGTCATGCTCCTGGGCGAGGCAACCTTCCACCAGCTTCACGGAGGAATCGCGACCAATTCACAGCATCCCCCCAAGGCGCTCTTCAAGGATGAATACCAACGTCTTCGGGGCCGGCCGTTCTCAATGCCGGACGCCGAAATCTGGTTCTTCGGCCGAGTGCATCCTCACGCCCTTCGGAGCATGGGCCGCTCCATTGAACTCAGGCTGGAAGCCGAAACCGCTGCGTCCGCTAAGGTGATCTGAGGGCCTCGACGAGACGGCCGTACGCCGGCGCGCCGTCCAAGCGATCCTGCAACTCTTCGAGGCGGGCAAAGCTGCAGGTCTGCAAGATCGGGAACCGCCAGGCGGCGAGCTTGTCCGCGAGCGAAGGCGTCTCTACGACGAGCGAGCCGTCGGCCCGGATCACGCCGCCGCCAGCGCGCACATCGGCGATGGAGATCGAGCGCATGACCTGCTCCACAATCGGCAGGAGCGCTGCGACCAGTTGCTTGCCTACGGACGAGCGCGCCAGCGCGGCGAACCGGCCATGACCCGCGGGCCTGCTCCCTCCAGGGCCAGCGCCCGCTTCAGACGCAACGGCCCTCGCCAGCTCGGTAAAGGCCGCCGACGGCGAGGCGTTGGCCGTGGCAGCCTCAAAGCCCAATCCCTCGAAACCAAGTTCCGCCTCAAGGAAATCGCCGGCGATCCCGCGCGGATGGGCCAGGGCGGCTTCGTAATGGCGCAGATGGAGGCGGTCCTCGCCAAAGGTCCGCGACAATAGCTCGAAATAGTTGATCGGGCCTTGGATGCAGCCGTCCTGCTGTCCCGTCACAGCCGCCGCCAAGAAGGCGTCGAAGTCTCGCCCATATCCCCACCTCACCTTGGTGGACCAGCAGGCATGAATGAAGTCTATGCCGTTGCGGACATAGGCGACCCACCGGTCCACCGGAGCAGCGAAGGCCGCGAGCGCGGCGGTCTCGCCCGCGTCGAAAGTGGAGAAGATCTCCGACGACAGGATCGTCAGTCGTCCGTCCTGAGGTGAAAGGCCCGAGCACATCTCTCGTCCTGCGATCCTGGCGCCATTACGGATCGCGAAGGCCTCCCGTTCCGGCTGGAATAGGTCGTTGACGTCCCCGGGTGGTCGCGGGCCGCTTAAGCTGCAGGCGATGGCGTGGTGGCCGCCCGCCCCGCCGGGATCGCGCGGATAGCTCAGGCCCACCCGCGCCAAGGCGTCGCGGTGGTCTGCAAGGGCGTTCTGGAGCGCGGTGGTCCCGGTCTTATGGAGGCCGACGTGAAGGACTGTTGCTCTCATGCCTGAATTCCGCCGTCGGCCGCCCCCTGCCGACGAAAGCCTACTGAATCGGGTGGCCGCTGGACCGACGTGGGCGTGGCCGGCCGTTGCAGTCGACCACGCCCATAGCAATGAATTGCGCGGCCCCGCGGGGCCGCGCCAGGGAGGCTACTGTTGCGGGACGGCGGCGCCGTTCGCCGTTCCGCCGGAGGTGTTGACGTTGGTCGCTGGGCTGAACGATGTGATCGTCCCGCTTGGCGTGCTGATGCCGATGCCGCTGTTGTTGATCACGTTGTGCGAGATGCGGATGAGTGCATTGGCGCCGGTGGTGACCACGCCGTTCACGCCGTTGCCCGAGACCACGTCGCTGTCGAGGTTGATTTCGGCAGCCGTCGACGTCGAGAAGGCGAGAACGCCATTATTGAGGTTGTTGGAGGCCGTACTGTTACGCATGGACGCCTTGCCGCCATCTTCAACGCGCAGTCCGACCTTGTCGCCATTCACCTGGGTGTTGGTGATGACGGCGTTCACGATCACGCTCTGGGGCTTCACATAGATGCCGAACGCATTTGGGTTGTCGGCGACGGAGTCGCCGTCGACAGTCAGAGTCCCGGTCGAGGAGCGATTGTCATAGATGCCGGCGGTGATGAAGCCTCGGATGATCGAGTTCCTTACGGTCACGTTGTTGGCCCGCAGGACCAGGACTCCGGAGAGACCGGTGCCCACGCCTTCGAAATCGAGGCCACTGAGGTAGACGTTGTCGGTCGTCGCGGCGTTGATCACGATGCCATTGCTGCCGGAGACCAGGACCCCGCCTTCACCCGAGTCGCAGATCACCGCGATGGATTTGGTGATGGTCAGGGCCCCGAAGCCGCCGGGGTCCAAACAGTTGATCTCGCCCGCCGCAGCGGTCTTGGAGATCGCGCCGGCGAAAGTCTTGCACGGAGCAGTCCGGCTGCATGGATTCGCGTCGTCGCCCACGCCGGAAACCCACGTTCGAGTTGCTTGAGCCGCAGCCGGTTGGGCGGCTAGGACGAACGCGCCTGCGCCCAATAGGGCGATGAACATCAAAAAACGTTTCATGATTATTTCCTCCAGCCCGCGGCGTTTGGGCCCGGCGCGCCAGATCGCGCCATCGCTCTCGCCGACTGACGGCGACCATAGCAGACATAAGGCTGTGGTTAAGGCAACTTCCGGCGTCCGGTCTGGCCCCGAACTCGGCAGTTGCGGGCGCCGCGACCGCCCTTTGCTGGTGGATTGATGCTGACATAAGAATCCCGGAGGGCGCTCCCTACTTGTGACCAATTAGCGGTTGATCGCGCTCTTG
>DATCFQ010000135.1:0-3724 GCA_036509495.1 Caulobacteraceae bacterium | reverse complement strand
TCCCCCGGTTGGCCCGGCAATCACCACCAAGTAGCCGTCCGGATCGCGCAGCCAGATCTCCCACCGATCAGGTGCGGGGTTGACGTAGGCGTCCTCGATCACCTCCGCCCCGAGCCGCCGGACCCGCTCACGCCCAGCAGCTCCGAATACCACCGGCTGCTCGCCGCACATCGCGCACCGCGATCAGCGGCTGGGCCTGGACAGTCGAAACCTTCTCGGCGGAGGGCATCGGGCTCAATCCTCGCGGGTGGCGTTCCGAGCGACACTACCACATCAGCGGCGCCAGGTGGCGCTTCGGCCGGCCAATCGCCCCAACGCGACACGGCGGCTGGCCTTGCGCTCGCCGGCGCCGTATATGCTGCGCCCGTCTCCCATTTCCGGGTCTGTCGCGCCTCATGATCAGCCAATTTCGCCGCTACTCCGAGTCCTGGATCGCCCGGATATTCTTCATCATCATGGCGGTGTCGTTCGTCGGCTGGGGCATCAGCGGCGAGATATTCCGCATGATGGGACCACCGACCTGGCTCGCCAAGGTGGGCGGCGAGACGATCGAGATTCCCACCTTCCAGGCCGAGTACCAGCGCGCTTTGGCGCAGCAGACCCGCAATTTGCCGTCGGGGCAGGAAGCCACCCCTGGCCTGCGCCGCGAGGTCGGCCAGCAGACGCTGCAGCGGATGATCGGGCAGGCGGCTCTCGGCATCGAACTGAACGACATGCGGATCGTCACCCCGGACTCGGCGCTTGCCGCGACCGTGCGGTCCATGCCGGCGTTCCGCGGCTCCGACGGCAAGTTCAACCGGCCGGCGTTCACCGCGGCGCTACAGAACGCCGGCTACAGCGAACAGCGGTTCCTCGCACAGCTCCGCTCCGACATCGCGCAACAGCAGTTGCTGTCCGTGGTCGGCGACTCGGTCGCCGCGCCGGATGCCGAGGTCAGGCCGCTCTACGACATGGAGTTCGAGAAACGCTCCGCCGACACGGTGTTATTCCCGTTTGCCGCCGCACCCGAACCGCCCGCCCCGGACGACGCGACGCTGACCCGCTGGTACGAAAACCACAAAGACAGCTACACCACGCCGGAATACCGCCGCATCAAGGCGATCGAGCTGTCCGCCGAATCGCTCGCGTCCGACATCAAGATCACCGACGCCGACCTGCAGGCGGCCTTCGAAGAACACAAATCCGACTACCAGACCGAGGCGAAGCGGTCGGCCGAGGTCATCTCCGCCCCCGATGAGGCGAAGGCCCGCACCCTGGCCGACACATGGCGCGGCGGGGTGGATTGGACCGGGATGCAGGCGGCGGCGAAGGCAACCGGTGCGTCCGCCATTACCCAGGACGATGCGACCCAGGTGCAGTTTCCCGATCCGGACCTGGCGAAAGCGGTGTTCTCCGCCCAGGTGAACGCGGTATCCGACCCGATCAAGGGCCAGCTCGGCTGGTTTGTGGTGAAGGTGACAAAAGCCGCCGGCGGCACCACCACGTCCTGGGAACAGGCCAAGGAGTCCCTCCACGCCCGGGTGCTCGCCAGCAAGGCGGCGGACCTGATCTACGACCGGGCCAACAAGCTGGACCAGTTGCTGGGCAACGGCACCAGCCTGGACAACCTGCCGACCGATCTGGGGCTGGTGGGCGTGGCCGGCACCCTGGATTCGACCGGCGACACCTCGGAAGGCAAGCCCGCGCCGATCCCCGGGCCGGCGGAGTTGAAAGCCGCGATCATCGCCGCCGCGTTCCAGGCGCACCAGGGCGACCAGCCACAACTGACCGAGGTGCAGACCCCGTCCATCGGCGGGTCGGCCTATTACGCGCTGTCGGTGGAAAGCGTGATCCCGCCCGGCGTGAAGCCGTTCGACGCGGTGAAGTCCCAGGTGGCGGACGATTGGAAGCAGGACCAGCGACGGCGCTTCCAGGACAAGGCGGCAACCGCGATGATGCTCGCCGTCCAGGGCGGCAAGACCTTCTCCGATGCCGCGACGGTCGCCGGCGTGACGCCGAAGCTCAGCCCCGGGGTGACAAGGTCGCAGTCCAATCCCGACATGCCGCCGGAACTACAGCGACCGTTGTTCGGCCTGAAGCTGAAGGAAGCGACAATGGTCCAGACCCAGGACGGGTTCGTCGTGGCGCAACTGGTGGAGGTCGTGAAGCCCGATCCGGCCGCCGACAAGACAAATTATGAGCAGGCGCGCGCCGCGGTGTCCAAGTCGATCAGCGGCGACCTGACGACGGTGTTCGTCGACGCCCTGCGCCAGCGAGCGAAGCCGCAGATCAACCAGTCCGGTTTCGATAGTGTTGTTCAACCGCAATAACAGCATAGAGAGTGAAATGAACGTGTCGGTCATCCCGGGTTTCGCCGCTTTCCGCCTGGCCTACGAAGCAGGGCGCGGCAGCCTGGTGTGGCGCAAGACCGTGGCGGACCTGGAAACCCCGGTCGCGGCGTTCCTGAAGCTGGCACATGGCCAGCCCAATTCCTTCCTGCTGGAAAGCGTCGAGGGCGGGGCCGCGCGCGGCCGCTATTCGATCATCGGCATGCAGCCCGATCTGGTTTGGCGCTGTCAGGATGGCGTGGCGTCGATGAACCGCCACGCCCTGTCGGCTCCGCACGCCTTCGTGCCGGAGACCAAGCCACCGCTGGACAGCCTGCGCGGCCTGATTGCGGAAACCCAGCTCGATGTGCCGTCGCACCTCCCGCCGATGGCCGGCGGTCTGGTCGGCTACCTCGGCTACGACATGGTGCGGCAGATGGAAAAACTGCCGGTGAAGAACCGCGACACCATCGGCGTGCCGGAGGGCATCATGGTCCGCCCGACCCTGTTCGCCATCTTCGACAACGTGAACGACGAACTGACGGTGGTCACCCCCGCCTATCCGGCCGGCGATGTCTCCGCCGAAACCGCCTGGCAGCGCGCCCACACCCGCCTGGACGCCGCCGAAACGGCACTGGAACGGCCGCTGCCACACCAGCCGCCGCCGGTGATGCTGCCCGATCCACCCGCCCCGGGGTCCAATTTCTCGAAGGACGACTTCATCGCCGGCGTCGCCCGCTGCAAGGAGTACATCGCCGCCGGCGACGCCTTCCAGATCGTCCTGTCGCAACGGTTTTCCGTCCCCTTCGCGCTGCCGCCGTTCTCGCTGTATCGCGCGCTGCGCCGGATCAATCCGGCACCGTTCCTGTTCTACCTCGATTTCGGCGGCTTCTCCATCGTCGGCTCCTCGCCGGAGGTCCTGGTCCGCCTGCGTGACGGCACCGTCACGGTGCGGCCGCTCGCCGGCACCCGCCGGCGTGGCACGACGCATGAGGAAGACCAGGCGCTGGAGGCCGAACTGCTGGCCGATCCGAAGGAACGGGCGGAGCATCTGATGCTGCTCGACCTGGGCCGCAACGATGTCGGACGCGTCTCGGCGATCGGATCGGTGAAGGTGACCGAGAGCTTCATCGTCGAGCGGTTCAGCCACGTGATGCACATCTCCTCCAACGTCGAGGGCCGCATCCGCGACGGGCTGGACGCGCTGGATGCCCTGGTTGGCGGCTTCCCGGCCGGCACCCTGTCCGGTGCCCCAAAAGTCCGGGCGATGGAGATCATCGAGGAACTGGAACCCGACCGCCGCAACATCTACGCCGGCTGCATCGGCTATTTCGCCGCCAACGGCGCCATGGACACCTGCATCGGCCTGCGCACCGCCCTGGTGAAGGACGGCGTGATGTACGTCCAGGCCGGGGCAG
>DATCFQ010000134.1:0-12731 GCA_036509495.1 Caulobacteraceae bacterium | reverse complement strand
CCTGCGCCGCACCTCGGAGCGCGAGCGGGAGCCATCGCGCCGCTGGCCGGGCTTCGCCGCCACGGTGGTCGAGAACGACATCGGCGACGTCGGCAAGCCCTGGGAGGAGGAGCTTCAGGGGGCCGATCCGACGCCGGAGTTCTTCCGAACGATCAGCCGGGGCTGGTACCGGCGCAACCCGTTCGAGCCACGCCTGATCGAGCTCTATTCCCGCTATTTCGCGGTCCTGGCCGAGATCGACGGCGCGGTGCTGGTCCACTGCGCCGCCGGCAAGGACCGCACCGGCCTGCTTTGCGCCCTGACTCATCACCTTGCCGGCGTCCGTCGCGAGGATCTGGTCGAGGACTTCCTCTTGACCAATCAGGTGGCAGCCCAGAGCGCCCAGGCAAAGGCCCGGGTCGGGGCGCTGATCACCCGGCACACCGGCCGGGTCCCGTCGGACGAGGCCCTGCGCACCGCCATGGGCGTGGACGCCGGCGACCTCGAGGCCGCCTTCGAGGTGATCGAGGCCCGCTACGGCTCCCTCGACGGCTACTTGGAACAGGCCCTGGGCGTGGACGCCGGCAAGCGCGAGGCGATCGCGCAGAGACTGCTCGGTTAGATCAGGCGGAGCCCCACTGCCGCGGTAACCCCAACCGTCGATCATTTGCCCTTGTGGCTCCACGACGCGGCGTAGGGCGTCCCCTCCCAGCCGGTCGGCGACTCGTAGGGCGACATGACGCCGACTGCCTCGATCTCGTGGATCTGACCTTCCGGGCCGACCTTGAAGATGTGCGCGGCGGGCATGTCGAAGGGTTTGTAGGCCATGTTCTGGTGGTTGCGCTCGGAGGTCGAGCCGTCGATGTGCTTCACCTCGTAGGGCAGGTTGGTGAAGGGATGGCGGAAGTGCGAGATGCCCATCACCAGGCCGGTCGAAGGGTCGGCGGCGATCATCCGCCGGTTCTGGATGCGGTCGATGTAGATGAACGAGCCGGAGTCGATCTGGCCTTTGCAGTCGTGCGCGATCGGCGAGGTGTTGGCGTCCTTGGTCGGCGGCCCGCCGGCGCCTTGCCCGGCCGTGGTCATGCCGTTCTCGCGCCGCTGGCAGTCGGCCGCGAACGGGGCCTCCGAGCCCTTGTTGTCGTCGAGAGCGTCGTAATAGGTCGCGCCGATCTTGATCAGCCGGTCGTGCGGCAGCCGCTTGCCGGCTGGGATTTCGCGCAATAGTCCCGGACGGACCGCCGCGACATTGGGATTGTTGACGCCCGCGGGCGCGGAGACCAGGTGCTCGGCCTGGGTGATCTTGCCGTTCTCGACCTTGAGCCGCAGCGCCAGCATCATCGGCTTGCCGTCCTGCTGGATCACCCCCATCCAGCCGGCCTGCTCCAGGGTGGTGTCCGGCACATAGATCTTGAAGCTGGTCGGGCCACCGGTCGCGGTCTTCCACAGGCCTTGGCCGGGCTGCATCCGCTTGGTGTTCTCGACGAACACCACGCCCTTGGCCAGCGGCGCCTTGGCCGGGTCATGCGCCACCACCGCGGCCAGGTACTGGTCGGTGATCCTGATCAGGCAGGCGCGATCGCAGCTGCCGGCGCTGGCCTGGCCGGCGAGGGCCAGAAGCCCCAGTCCGGCCGTCGCCACGGCCAGCGCTGTCCGCATGAACTTGCTCGGCATTCGGTTTCCCCCCCTCGAAGCGACGCTCGCTCGCTTAACGTAGCAAGTTGAAGTCGAGATCGGCGTCCAACTCAAGCGCCAAGGCCGCCGCCCCCTACGGCCACTTCACCAGCGGCGGCATCGAACTCAGGATCGATTCGACATTGCCGCCGGTCTTCAGGCCGAAGGTGGTGCCGCGGTCGTAGAGCAGGTTGAACTCGACATAGCGGCCGCGCAGCACCAGCTGCTCCTCGCGCTCGGCCGGGGTCCAGGGCTCGTGCATGCGGCCTCTCGCGATCCGGGGATAGATCTCGAGGAGCGCCTCGCCGACATCGCGGGTGAAGGCGAAGTCGTGCTCCCAGTCGCCGGAGTCGTGGCGATCGTAGAAGATCCCGCCGACCCCGCGCGGCTCCTGGCGGTGCGGCAGGTAGAAGTATTCGTCGCACCCGGCCTTGAACTTGGCGTGCCACGCCGGGTCGTGGGCGTCGCAGGCCTGCTTCAGGGCCGCGTGGAACTGGGCTGCGTCGGGAGCGTCCTCGTGGCGCTGTTCGGCCAGCAGCGGCGTCAGGTCCGCCCCGCCGCCGAACCAGCCTTGGGTGGTGCAGATGTAGCGGGTGTTCATGTGCACCGCCGGCACGCGCGGCGAGCGCAGGTGGGCGATCAGGCTGACGCCGGTGGCGAAGAAGCGCGGATCGGCCTCGGTCCCCGGCATGGTCTTGGCGAAGTCCGGCGCGAATTCCCCGTGTACGGTGGAGACGTGCACGCCCACCTTCTCGAAGAATCGGCCATGCATCATGCCCATGACCCCGCCGCCGCCCGCGTCTCGAGCCCACGGCTTCAACTCAAAGCGCCCGGGCGTCGGGCCATAGAGCTCGGCCGGGGCCTCGTCCTCGAGCCGCTCGAAGGCCGCGACCAGCCGGTCGCGCAGCGATTCGAACCAGGCGCGGGCCTGGGCCTTGCGGGAGGCGAGGGTGTCGGGATTGTCCACGGACTGGTCCATTGAACTCCGCTCATCCCCGCGAAAGCGGGGACCCAGGTGTTTTTCGTTCAGCCTTCAAAGGCTCACGCGATCACTAACTGGCTGCGGGTCCGCTAAAAAGCCTGGGTCCCCGCTTTCGCGGGGATGAGCGGACTATCGGGGAAGGTCCCCGTCTGCCTCAGCGCCTCCCCCAGCCCCATCGCCGCGGCGGTCACCACGTTCAGCGATCGCATCCCCTCCGCCAGCGGAATCAGCAGCCGCGCATCGGCCGCCGCGTGCACCTCTTCCGGAACCCCCGCGCTCTCGCGGCCGAACAGCAGGGTGTCGCCGGGAGCGAAGGCGAAGTCGGTGTAGGGCACGGCGGCCTTGGTGGTGAACAGCACCAGCCGGCCCGGCTTTTCGCGGAAATCCTCCCACGATCTATGCAGGGTGATTCTCTCCGGGTCGGCGTAGTCCAGGGCCGCCCGCTTCAGCGTCCGGTCCGACAATGGGAAGGCGCAGGGCTCGATGATGTCCATGAAAACGCCCAGACAGGCGCAAAGTCTGATCGCCGCCCCCACGTTTTGCGGAATGTCCGGTTGAAAAAGGGCGAGACGCATTCTAAGCCCTCCGCGCACAGGACGCCCGACGGCCAAGGTCGCCTCGGGACGTCGCGTCACATGCGCGTCCCGCGCCGATGAGCGTGGGCGCAGTTCGAACCGAGGGTGAGCTGAGTTGGCCGACACCGCCGTCATGCATCCGGGGGTCCCGCACGATCCCGCGGGCGAAGACCCGAGTCGTCGGGACTTCATCCACATCGCCGCATCCGCCGGCGCCCTCGGCGCGGTCGTCGCCATCGCTTGGCCGATGATCGATCAGATGAGCCCGTCGGCCGACGTCCTGGCCATGTCCTCGATCGAGTACGACTTTTCCAAGGTCGCGCTCGGCCAGGAAGTCACCATCAAGTGGCAGGGCAAGCCGGTGTTCGTCCGGCACCGGACGCCCAAGGAGATCGCCGAGGCGGTCGCCGTCGATCACGATCCGGCCGAGTACCACGGGCTGCGCGATCCGCAGACCGACGCCGAGCGGGTGAAGCCCGGCAAGGCCGAATGGCTGATCCTGGTCGGCATCTGCACGCACCTCGGCTGCGTGCCGACCTTTGGCCAGGGAGACTACGGCGGATGGCTGTGCCCGTGCCACGGATCGCAGTACGACACCTCCGGGCGTATCCGCAAAGGGCCGGCGCCCAAGAACCTGGCCGTGCCCGACTACGCCTTCCTTTCCGACACCAAGGTCAAGATCGGCTGACACCCTGATGAGCGGACACTCCACCTACGAGCCGAAAACGGCCCTCACACGCTGGCTGGACGCGCGCCTGCCGATCCTGCGCTTCCAGGCGGAGCTGTTGGATTTTCCCACCCCGAAGAACCTGAACTACTGGTGGACCTTCGGCGGCATCCTGGCCATGTGCCTGGGCATCCAGATCGTCACCGGCGTCGTGCTGGCCATGCACTACGTCCCCGAAACCAGCATGGCCTTCAACAGCGTCGAGCACATCATGCGCGACGTGCCCTACGGCTGGTTCCTGCGCGACTTCCACGCGGTCGGGGCCTCGATGTTCTTCCTGGCCGTCTACATCCACATCTTCCGCGGCCTCTACTACGGCTCCTACAAGGCCCCGCGGGAGATGATCTGGATCCTGGGCATGATCATCTACCTGTTGATGATGGCCACCGCCTTCCTCGGCTACACCCTGCCCTGGGGCCAGATGAGCTTCTGGGGCGCGACGGTGATCACCAACATCTTCACCGCCATCCCGATCGTCGGCGACGCCATCCACACCTGGCTGCTGGGCGGTCCGGCGGTGGACAACTACACGCTCAACCGCTTCTTCTCGCTGCACTACCTGGTGCCGTTCGTCATCGCGGCGGTGGTGGGGCTGCACATCTGGGCGCTGCACGTGCCGGGCAACAACAACCCGCTCGGCGTCAATGTGAAGAGCCCGCGCGACACGGTGCCCTTCCATCCGTACTACACGGTGAAGGACGGCTTCGCGATCGTGGTCTACCTGATCCTGTTCGCGGTTTTCGTGTTCTTCCTGCCCAACTCGCTCGGCCGCGCCGACAATTACATCCCAGCCAACCCGCTGCAGACGCCGCCGGAGATCGTGCCGGAATGGTACCTGCTGCCCTTCTACGCCATGCTGCGGGCGGTGCCGGACAAGCTCATGGGCGTGGTCACCATGTTCGGCTCGATCGCCACCCTGTTCCTGATCCCCTGGCTGGACACCTCCAAGGTGCGCTCGATGCGCTACCGCCCGACCATGCGGTGGTTCTTCGTGATCTTCTTCTTCGTCTGCCTGGGCCTGGCGCTCTGCGGCGCCAACCCGCCCGACAAGCCGCTGATCCCGAATGCGAACGTCGGCTTCATGCTCGGCGACAACAACATCAACAGCTACGTCTGGCTGTCGCGGGTGCTGACTGCCTACTACTTCGTCTTCTTCTGGATCATCATGCCGTTCACCGGCTGGCGCGAGAAGACGCTGCCCGTTCCAGACTCCATCTCGACGCCCGTGCTGCCTGCCGGCGGCGCCGTGGCTCCGGCCGAATAAGGGGGCTCCGGCCAATGCTGCGCAAAGCGTTCGTACTCGCCGCCGCCCTCGGGCTGACCCTCGCGGGCTCGGCCCACGCGGTCACCACCTTCGAGGAGCCCAAGGACGTCCATTGGAGCAACGAAGGGCCGTTCGGCACCTTCGACACCGAGCAGCTGCAACGGGGCTACAAGGTCTATCACGACGTCTGTTCGTCGTGTCACGGCATGGCCCTGATGCACTACTTCTCGCTGGGCCAGTCCGGCGGGCCATTCTACGATCCGAAGTATCCCAAGCCGACCGACAACCCGCGGATCAAGGCGATCGCCGCCGACTTCAAGGTGCCGGATATCGATTCCGACACCGGCGACGCCATCCAGCGCACCGCCACCCCCGCCGACGTCTTCCGCAACCCCTTCGCCAACGAGTCCGCCGCCCGCGCCTCCAACGGCGGCGCCCTGCCGCCGGACCTGTCGGTGATCACCAAGGCCCGCGACGGCGGTCCGCGCTACATCTACTCGATCCTGACCGGCTATGTGCCGGCGCCGGCCGGCCTGACCATCCCGCCGGGCAAGGCCTACAACCCCTATATGTCGGGCGATCTCACCGCCTACTGGCACGGCCATGGCCCCGTCCCGCAGGGCGGCTTCATCGGCATGCCGTTCCAGCTCACCCCCAACCGCGTGAGCTTCGACGACGGCACGCACGCGACCACGCCGGAAGAAGCCTATGACGTCGTGGCCTTCCTGTCCTGGGCGTCCGATCCGCACCAGACGGAGCGCAAGCAGATCGGCTTTGCGGTGATCATCTACCTGCTGCTCCTGGCTGGGGTGGTGTTCGCCAGCTACAAGCGGATCTGGCGGCGGGTCGAGCACTAGCCCTCGCACTGCGGGCAGGGAGGGGCCGATGTCCGAATGGGTGCTCGGGATCATCGGCGGCACCGGCCTCTATGACATCGAGGGCATGCAGGGCCGCCGCTCCGAGCGGCTGGCCAGCCCCTGGGGCGAGGCTTCGGACGAGCTGACCTTCGGCGAGATCGAGGGCGTCAAGCTGGTGTTCCTGCCGCGTCACGGCCGCGGCCACCGCATCACCCCCACCCACATCAACGCCCGCGCCAATATCGACGTCTTGAAGCGCGCCGGCTGCACCGATGTCCTGTCCCTCTCGGCGGTGGGCTCGCTGAAACAGGAACTCTCTCCCGGGACCTTCGTGGTGGTCGACCAGTATATCGACCGCACCTTCGCCCGCGAGAAGACCTTCTTCGGCCATGGCGTGGCCGCCCACGTCTCCATGGCCCATCCGGTCTGCCCGCGCCTGGCCGGGCTGGCGGCCGCCGCGGCGCGCGACGCCGGCGTGCCGGTGGTCGAGGGCGGGACCTATCTCTGCATGGAGGGGCCGCAGTTCTCCACCAAGGCCGAGAGCGTCCTCTACCGTTCCTGGGGCTGCGACGTGATCGGCATGACCAACATGCCGGAGGCCAAGCTGGCCCGCGAAGCCGAGCTGCCCTACGCCTCGGTCTGCATGGTCACCGACTACGACTGCTGGCACGAGGAGGTCGGCCCGGTCGAGATCTCCGACGTCTTGAAGGTGCTGGCCGACAATGCCGCCAAGGCCCGCGAAGTGGTCCGCCGCCTGGCCGGCAAGCTGACCTGCCCGCGCGAGCCCTCGCCGATCGACACCGGCCTGGACTTCGCCATCGTCACGGCGCCGGAGGCCCGCGACCCCGAGCTGGTCGGCAAGCTCGACGCCGTCGCCGGGCGGGTGCTGAACCGCTGATCTCGCCAAGCGCGCGGCGGTCCTGCTAAGCCTGCCCGGCAACCACAGGGGCGAGCATGGACCTGAAGACCGCGATCCGCACCATTCCGGACTATCCCAAGCCTGGGATCATGTTTCGCGACATCACCACCTTGCTCGGCGACGCGCGGGCGTTCCGCCGGGCGGTGGACGAGCTGGTCCAGCCCTTCGCCGGCCGGAAGATCGACAAGGTGGCCGGCATCGAGGCGCGCGGCTTCATCCTCGGCGGCGCGGTGGCGCACCAGCTCTCGGTCGGCTTCATCCCCCTGCGCAAGAAGGGCAAGCTGCCGCACAAGACCGTCTCGGTCGAATACGCCCTGGAGTACGGCACGGACACCATCGAGATGCACCTGGACGCCTGCATGGCCGGCGAGAAGGTGATGCTGATCGACGACCTGATCGCCACCGGCGGCACGGCCATGGCGGCGCTGAAGCTGCTCCAGGGCGCCGGCGCCGAGGTGGTCGCGGCCGGCTTCGTCATCGACCTGCCCGAGCTCGGCGGGGCCGACAAGCTGCGCGCCGCCGGCGTGCCGGTCTCCAGCCTGATCGCGTTCGAGGGGCACTAGGGGGAATTTTCTCCATACCGCTCACCCTGGCGAAGGCCGGGGTCCAGGACAGGTCGGAGCCGAGTTGAAGAGGAACCACGAAGTTCACCAAGGACACGAAGGCCTTCGTGATCTTCGTGTCCTTCGTGGTGGAAAAAGCCTGGGCCCCGGCCTTCGCCGGGATGAGCGGAGTGAATGGATAGGCAAGGGATGAGCGCCATCGACCTGGACGCCTATTTCGAGCGGATCGGCTACGCCGGCGAGCGGGCCCCGACCCTGGCGGTGCTGACGGCGCTGCAGCGCGCCCACCCCGCCGCCATCCCGTTCGAGAGCCTCGACCCTTTTCTCGGCCGCCCGGTGCGGATCGACCCGGCCTCGCTGGAGGCCAAGCTGCTGCGCGGCGGCCGGGGCGGCTACTGTTTCGAGAACAACGGCGTCTTCTGGCGGGTGCTGGAGGCGCTGGGCTTCGAGGTCACGCCGCTCTCGGCGCGGGTGCGCTGGATGGCGCCCGACGATGCGCCGCCAGCGCCGCTCAGCCACATGATCCTGAGGGTGACCCTGCCCGAAGGCCCGTTCCTCTGCGACGTCGGTTTCGGCGGCCAGAGCCCGACCGCGCCGCTGCGGTTCGATCCGGGCGCCGAACAGCCCACCGCCCACGGGACCTATCGCCTGATGCCGCAGGACGCGGTCTGGGAGCTGCAGATGCGCCTGCCGGACCGCTGGGCGGCCATGTACCGCTTCAACCTCGAACCCCGCGTGCTGGCCGACTACGAGACCGCCAACTGGTTCACCTCGACCCACCCGGACTCGCGCTTCACCAACAACCTGATCGCCTCGCTGGCGCCGGAGGGACGGCGGCTGAACCTGTTCAACACCGAGCTGACCACCCACTTCGCCGACGGCCGCATGGAACAGCGACGGATCGGCTCGCCCGGCGAACTGCATCAGGTCCTGACCGGGACATTCGGGCTGAGGGTGGATCAGGGCGAGGCGGAGCGGATGTTCCAACGCCTCACGATTCCCTCCTCTGAAGCTGCAAGGCCGGCGCGGCCCCCCTCCTTCGATCCCTCCCCCTCGAGGGGGGAGGGAAGCGGTTAGCCCCCGTCGCAGCGCTCTGAGGCAGATGGCCTGAATGCCGCGTTCCCTTTTCTAGCGTTCCGGCCTATATCCCGGCCATACCCGCCCGGCCGAAAGGCCGGGCGCCGTCGTTTCTGGAACAGAGAATTCCCATGGCCGACCAAATCCTCATGCCCAAGGCCACTGCCGTCTGGCTGGTCGACAATACCTCGCTGACGTTCGAGCAGATCGCCGACTTCTGCGGCCTGCACCCGCTGGAGGTGAAGGGCATCGCCGACGGCGAGGTGGCGCGCGACATCCGCGGCGCCGACCCCATCGCCAACGGCCAGCTCACCCGCGAAGAGCTCGACGCCGCCGGCGGCAATCCCAAGTACCGGATGAAGGCGCAGAAGAGCCGCCACGCCGAGATGCTCAAGCCGGCCAAGAAGGCCCCGCGCTACACCCCGGTGTCGCGCCGCCAGGACCGGCCGGACGCCATCGCCTGGTTCCTGCGCAACCACCCGGAAATCCCCGACAGCCAGATGGCCAAGCTGCTCGGCACCACCAAGGCCACCATCGACCAGGTGCGCAACCGCACCCACTGGAACTCCAACAACATCAAGCCGGTCGACCCGGTGACCCTGGGTCTGTC
Organism: Caulobacteraceae bacterium; assembly: GCA_036509495.1. Classification (GTDB taxonomy): domain Bacteria; phylum Pseudomonadota; class Alphaproteobacteria; order Caulobacterales; family Caulobacteraceae; genus JANWHQ01. The sequence continues at coordinate 3,504 of DATCFQ010000134.1, read as the reverse complement.
GACCCAGCTCGAGCTGGACGCCATCGTCCGCAAGGCCGCCGACAAGCGCGCCCGCGATGACGCCAAGAAGGGCAAGCTCGAGGACGGCGCCAGCCTGCTGCCGGCGTCCGAGACCGGCGCCGCGGAAGAGGTCGCGGATGTCGAGGACGTCGATGACGTCGCCGACGACGTCGAGGCCGAGGACCTCGACGCCTGACCAGGAATGGGAAAGGGAGGTCCTAGTGCGCTCGGGCACGCAGGGCTTCCACCTCTTCCTTGAGCCTGAGCTTCTGTCGCTTCAGCTCTCGAACCCGCAGATCATCCGAAGAGGAGTGGCTCATCTCGTCCTGGATCAGCTGTTCGAGGCTGCGGTGACGAGAGTCCAGCTCACGGATGCGGGCGTCGATGGCCATGTTGCGACTCCATGCAGTTGACGATCCGAGCTAATCACCAACCTCTCGGCCCGTCAGTTCACAATGACTTGCGGATTCGTAAGGGAACGGTTCATGCCTGAAGTGCAGCCAGATCGGCTGGTGGTGGGCGTCACCGGCGCCTCGGGCGTGGTCTATGGCGTGCGCACGCTGGAGGCCCTGGCCGAGCTCGGGGTCGAGAGCCACCTGGTGATGAGCCGCTCCGCCGCCCTGACCTTGAAGCAGGAAGCCGGCCTCAGCCCCGCCGATCTCGCCCGCAAGGCCCACGCCTCCTATTCGGTGGGCGACGTCGGGGCCCCGGTGGCCTCGGGCTCGTTCAAGACCCTGGGCATGCTCATCGCCCCCTGTTCGATCCGCACCATGAGCGAGATCGCCACCGGGGTGACCGGCAACCTGATCACCCGCGCCGCCGACGTGGCGCTGAAGGAGCGGCGGCCGCTGGTGCTGATGGTCCGCGAGACCCCGTTCCACCTCGGCCACCTGCGCACCATGGTGCGGCTGGCCGAAATGGGCGCCACCATCGCCCCGCCCCTGCCGGCCTTCTACGCCGCGCCGCAGAGCGTGGCCGAGATGGTCGACCAGTCGGTGGGCCGCGCGCTCGACCTGTTCGGCCTGGACTGGCGCGCGGTGCGCCGCTGGGGCGAGGATGTCGGTCCGATCCAGGGAGGCGAGGCATGACCTATTGGAACTGGGCCATCGAGGTCCATGGCCGCCCGGGCGTCGATGACGCCCTGACCGGGCTGCAGGACGCTAACGGCCAGTGCGTCGCCTATCTGCTCTGGGCCGCCTGGGCCGCGCAGGAGCGGCGCGCCCTGCCGCCCGAGATCCTGATGCAGGGCGCCGCCCTGGCCAAGCATTGGGAGGGCGCCGCTACCATGCCGCTGCGCTCGGCGCGCCGGCATCTCAAGCGGCCCGCCCCGCCGATCGCCGACGACGCCCGCGAGGCGCTGCGCGAACAGGTCCGCAAGATCGAATTCGCCGCCGAGCGGCTCTTGATGGAAACCCTGGAGAGCCTGGCGCCGGACCCGGACGCCGGCGCGTCGGCCCTCGCCGACGCCCTGGTCGCGGCGTCCCTCGCCTGGAGCCGCACGCTCCCGGAAGCGGAACTGCGCGAGCTGGCCGCGCGGCTCGGTTGAATCAAGATATCCGCTCATCCCGGCGAAAGCCGGGACCCAGGTTTTTTCAACCACGAACCTCACGAACCCCACGAACGCATCCGATTGGCCTTGTTCGTGTCGTTGGTGAGGTTCGTGGCTATTCTTGCGGACTGCCAATCCAACAGGTGTCCACAGGCGCGATCAGGGGTGCTGTTGAGGGCCGCCCCCGGCCCCGCTAGGGTCGCCGCCACGAGTCCCTCTTCGATCTGGAGTTCTTCATGTCCGACGCCGCCGTCGCCAACGATGTCCTGTCCGGGACCGCCCAGGGCCAGCTGAAGAGCATCATCGAGCGCATCGAGCGTCTGGAGGAGGACAAGGCCGCCGTCACCGCCGACCTCAAGGAGGTCTATGCCGAGGCCAAGGGGACCGGCTTCGACGTCAAGATCCTGCGCAAGGTGGTCCGCTATCGCAAGCAGGACCGCGCCAAGCTGCAGGAGGAAGAGGCCCTGCTCGACCTCTACCTTTCGGCCATCGGCGATCATTGAAACGCACCCCGCCCGATCCGAAGGCCCAGGCCCAGCGTTCGGCGCTCAATGCGCTGCGCAAGGCCAAGCGGCTGGCCGATCGGGCAGGGGTCGAGCTGTCGGAGTGGGAGGGCGAATTCCTGGGCTCGGTCGAGCAGCGGGTGAAGACCTACGGCCGCGCCTTCGGCGACCCGGAAAAAGGCGCCCGCGGCCAGGCCCTGTCGATGCTGCAGGCCGTGAAGCTGAAGGAGATCGTCGGCAAGGCCAAGGGCGATACCAAGGGCAAACCCAAGCCGAGGCGCTTCGGCCGGCGCCCGGGCGGATAGAGCGGGCTGAGATCGGGTTGGACCAAGCCTGCACATTTTTTTCCCCGCTCATCCCGGCGAAGGCCGGGATCCAGGACAAGTCAGCTCGCAAGCCTCCGGAAAGCTCACCTCGTCGATGACGGGGGGTCTTCCTGATTCACGGCTCTAACCTGTCCTGGGCCCCGGCCTTCGCCGGGGAGAGCGGTGGAAATTGGCGCCGGGTCCACCTGAACCCGATCCGCTCCAGGTCACGCAAAAAGCCAAGCGGCGCTGAACGCCCCGCCGCTCGCCTGGAACTGAATACCGAGCTTTGCGCTGCTGCTGATGGACCTGACGGATTGCGCAACGGGCCGTTGCCTCAGGTTCATTTAGCCGCGCTTATTGTCCATAACTGCCGGCGGTGACCGCCCCTCGCCGCCGGCGCCCCCCAAAGGCTCTCCATGCCCGCCAGTGTCGCCCTGATGTCGCTGGCCACGGCGACGCCCCCCAACGCCCTCTTGCAGACCGACGCGGTCGAGATCGCCCGGCGGCTGTTCGCCGGCCGGTTCGAGGATTTCGAGCGGCTGTCGAGCGTGTTCACCAACACCGGCATCCGCGAGCGGCGTCTGGCCCAGCCGCTGGACTGGTATTTCCAGCCCCAGGGCTGGCCCGAGCGCACCTCAGCCTATCTCGCTGCCGCCGAGGCGCTGTTCATCGAGAGCGCCTCGGCCGCCCTGGCTGACGCCAAGGTGGACGCCGCCGAGGTGGACACCATTGTCACCGTCTCCTCGACCGGCATCGCCACCCCCAGCCTGGAGGCGCGGGTCTTGACCCGCATGGGCTTCCGCAGCGACGTGGAGCGGGTCCCGGTGTTCGGCCTCGGCTGCGCCGGCGGGGTCTCGGGCGTGGCCCTGGCCGGACGGCTGGCCTCCGCCCGCCCGGGCTCGACCGTGCTGTTCGTCACCATCGAGCTCTGCAGCCTGGCCTTCCGGCTGGATGAGCTGACCAAGTCCAACATCGTCGCCACCGCCCTGTTCGGTGACGGCGCCGCCGCCTGCGTGCTGCGCTCGGGCGAGGAGGGGCCCTGGCGGATCGAGGGCTCCGGCCAGCACACCTGGCCCGATACGCTCGACATCATGGGCTGGAACGTCGACCCGTCCGGCTTCGGGGTGATCTTCGCCCAGGCCAT
>DATCFQ010000133.1:0-3277 GCA_036509495.1 Caulobacteraceae bacterium | reverse complement strand
TCCTTCTGCTCGGCTGGAGCTTCGATCCGCGCACCCGGCTGCAGCCTGGGCCGCACGAGGTCGCCGGCGCGGCCGACGAGATCGGCAATATGCTGAAATCGCTCGCCAAGCGCCGTCCCGAGCTCGACGTGCGCGTGCTGGTCTGGAAGAGCGCCCTGCCGATCAGCGCCTCGCAGCACTTCTTCCCGCACCGTTCCAAGGCCTGGTTCCGCGGCACCCCGGTGCGCTTCCGCCTGGACGCCAGCGTCCCCTACGGCGCCTGCCATCACCAGAAGGTGCTGGTGATCGACGACCGCGTCGCCTTCGTCGGCGGCGCCGACTTCGCGCCCGACCGCTGGGACACCCCGGCCCACCTCGACGAGGATCCGCGCCGGATCATGCCCGGCGGCGCCCGGCCGCCCGCGCGCCACGAGGTGATGATGCTGCTGGACGGCGAGGCGGCCAAGGCGATGGGCGAACTGGCCCGCAGCCGCTGGCTGCGCGCGGCGGGCCACGCCATGGCCGCGCCGCCCGAGGACGCGTCCCACGATCCCTGGCCCCAGTGGCTGCCGCCGGACCTCGAGAACGTCGAGGTCGCCTTCGCGCGCACCTTCCCGGCCTGGCGCGGGTTCCCGGAAGTGAACGAGATCGAGAAGCTGCACCTGGCCTCGATCCGGGCGGCCAAGCAGTCGATCTATCTGGAGAACCAGTACCTCACCTCGCCGGTGATCGGCGAAGCCCTGGCCGCGCGCCTGGCCGAGCCGGACGGGCCGGGGGTGGTGCTGATCTCCACCGAGCACAGTCCGAGTTACTTCGACCGGATGACCATGGACCGCACCCGCGCCGACCTGTTGCGGCGGCTCTGGGCGGCGGATCTGCACGACCGCTTCCGCGCCTATTTTCCGCGCACGCCCGCGGCGCGGACCATCATCGTCCATTCCAAGGTGGCGATCATCGATGACCGCATCGCCCGGATCGGTTCGGCGAACCTCAACAACCGCTCGGGCGGCTTCGACACCGAGTGCGACGCGGTGGTCGAGGCCAGGTCCGGCGCCGAATCCGAAGCGATCGCGCGTTTCCGCGCCCGCCTGCTGGGCCATTTCGTCGGCGTCGCTCCAGCCGATGTCGAGGTGATGACCGCCGAACGAGGCCTGACCACCACGGTGGACACGCTCGCCCGCGCCAGCCATGGGCGGCTGTCGCCGCTGTCGCCGGTGCCGATGGGGCCCCTCGCCTCCTTGATCGCCGACTACCACCTGGGCGACCCGCTCGACGCCAGCGACTCCTGGCGGCCTTTGCTCAGGAAGAAGCGGCTCGACAGCGAGGCCGAGCACGAGGCCCGGGCGGTCAGACCGCCCGCGGCTTGAGATCGATCCGGAAGTCCACCGCCAGCGGCAGGTGATCGGAGGCATCGCGCGCCAGCGCCCCGTGGCCAGCGTGGACCCCGGTCACCGTCACCGAGCGGCTGATGAAGACGTGGTCGATGCGGATCATCGGGAAGCGTGACGGGAAGGTCTTCAGGCCGTGCCGGCGATGCACCTTCTGGGCGTCGCGCAGCCGCTCGGCCAGCCGCCGGTAGGTGGCGTGGCGGGGTGTGGCGTTGAGATCGCCGAGCAGGATCGCGGGGTCGGTGCAGTCGCGGTGGCCCATCCAGGTGTCGCCGACCAGGGCCGAGGCCTGGGCGCGCTGCTCGTGGGGCACCAGGCCCAGGTGGGTGTTGACCACATCCAGCTCGATGTCGCCCAGCTCGATCTTCACCCAAAGCGCGCCGCGCGGCTCCAGCCCCCGCACCGCATTGGAGTTCGGCAGGGCCCCGGCCCGCACCACCCGCATCGGCGAGGCGGTGAGGATGGCGTCGCCATAGCTCTCCTCCTCGACGCGGAAGGCGGGATGGAAGTGGAAGCTCATGCCGAGGAGCTCGGCGATGGCGTGCGCCTGGTCGACGCCGCCGGTGCGCGCCCGCCCGACGTCGAGCTCCTGCAGCGCCACGATGTCGGGCCGCATCTGGGCGATGACCCGGGCGATGCGCGCTACGTCGAGCTCGCCGTCCATGCCGACGCAGCGATGGACGTTGTAAGTCAGGATGCGCGGCATCGGATCAGGCCACTCCCGAGCGCCATGGCGAAGGCGCTCCGAAGCCTAAACGCGCGTGCGGAAGGGATCGGCGGGGAAGACCCCCAGGATCTCGAAGCGCTCGCAGAAGAAACTCAGCTCGTCGAAGGCGAGCGCCAGGCCCCGGTCCTCCGGACGCCCCTCGACCTCGGCGTAGAACATGGTGGCGCTGAACGCGCCGTCCTCCATGTAGCTCTCCAGCTTGGTCATGTTCACGCCAGACGTGGCGAAGCCGCCCATGGCCTTGTAGAGCGCCGCCGGCACGTTGCGGACGCGGAACACGAAGCTGGTGAGGCACTGCTGGGTGAACGCCGGTCGCGGCGGCTCCGGATCGCCGGTCATCACCAGGAAGCGGGTGGTGTTGTGGCGCTCGTCCTCGATGTCGCGCAGCAGGATGTCGAGGCCATAGATCTCCGCCGCCAGGGCCGGGGCGACGGCCGCGCGGGTCGGATCGGGGTGCTCGGCCAGGGCCTTGGCGGCGCCGGCGGTGTCGCCCGCCGCCTCGGTCTTCAGGTTCAGCCGCTTCAGGCTGCGGCGACATTGGCCCAGCGCCACCGCCATGCTGGAGACGATCTTCACCTCCTCCAGCTTGACGCCCGGATTGACCATCAGGTGGAAATTGATCGGCTTGAATCGCTCGCCGACGATCTTCAGGCCCGACGACGGCAGAAGGTGATGCACGTCGGCGATGCGGCCGACGATGGAGTTCTCCACCGGGATCATGCCGAGCGCGCAGGCGCGCGTCTTCATCGCCTCGAACGCTTCCTCGAAGGTGGCGTAGGGGGCCGGCTCATAGTCCGGGAAATAGGTGCGGCAGGCCTCGTGGCTGTTGGCCCCCAGCTCGCCCTGGAACGCGATCTTGCCCTTGCTCATCGAGCCCCCGCTACGGCCCGCGCGGCCTCGAGGTCCGCGGGCGTGTCCACCGAAATCGGGGCCTTGTCGGCCACCGCCGCCCAGATTGAAAGCCCCAGCTCGAGCGCCCGGAGCTGCTCCAGCTTCTCGCGCCGCTCCAGGGGCGACGGCGGCGCGGCGTTGAAGCGCTCGAGCGCCACGCGCCGGTAGCCATAGATGCCGATGTGCCGCCACACAGGCCCCTCGCCGTGCAGGGTCGAGCGGGTGAAATAGAGGGCCCGGCCGGACGCCGCCCCCGCAGGCAGGGCCAAAATCGCTTTGACCACGTCCGGAT
>DATCFQ010000132.1:0-3111 GCA_036509495.1 Caulobacteraceae bacterium | reverse complement strand
ATCTGGTGGAAGTGGGCGATGGCGGCGGTGTCGAGCTCGAAGGGGATCGCGGTGATCTCCTCCTGACGGTCCAGCTCCTCGGCGATGGCCAGAAGGTCCCAGCATTCGGCGACCACATACCAGCTGCCGGTGTCGTAGAAGTCGTGGGCGTGTTGATAAACCGCTTGAGCCATTCCCATGCTGACCATCTTTTGTATCCCTCTTTGCGCTGCCGGATCTGCGGGGTCGTTCCCGCGATCTCGCGACCGCCCAGGGCGGGTGAAAGGGAGGGGCCAAAGGACGAAGCCTGGGGAAACCGGCCTGCAGCGCAGCGAAGGTCGGAGGGTCCGCGGGGTTCGCCTCGCTCAGGCGAGGTCGCCTTTGACCCTGACCGTCCCGTCCTAGGTTCGTGAGATTGATCGCGGACGAGCTCGCACCGCAGCGCCCAACCCGGGAGACGACTGACGGCTTGGAGCTGGCGCCGACATGCGGATCACCACAGCCAGACAGCTGACGCCTTCAACGCCTTGGTCGCCCCCTCGCGGAACCCTCAGGCGCTGACGACGGGGACGTCCCCAAGGTGGATCGTGTAGCGCGAGCCCTGCCGTTCCGCCTTTTGCAAGCGAAGCATCATCCGGCTCCACCTCAAAAGTGGCTCCGCACGTCCTCATGCGCCGCAGTGATCATCTTCTGCGACCGGGCCGTGACCCCCGTCTCCCGGGCGAACCTCGGCCAGGCCGCTACGGCGGCCCTGACAGCCTCGATGATCTCCTCGATCAGCCGGTCGCTTAGACCATGCCGCTGGCCGAGGGAACGCACGTGGTCCTTGGTGGGATGTCGGCCTTCGCCCTCGATATCCAGATAGTGCTCACCCCCTGGCCCGGCTGCGAAGGTGAGGTCGTAGGCCGGCGCGAGCCGCCAATCGCCCCGCGCCGACATCAGAAAGCTATGTTGCCGCGTGTGGTCGTCGCGGTTGCAGGCCAGGACATTGAAGACCATTCGCCGGAAGGCGGCGGCGACATCCTCGGCATGGCGCGTGATCGCGTGGGTCGCGCGCAGGAAGGTGTCGTAGCTGGACGGTAGCGACGCCCGCGCCTCGATCGCCCCGCTGAGCGAGACCATGTGCAGGCGCAGCCCTGGGGCGGGGCGATCAAAGCGCCGTGTGGCGAAATAGCCCGGGCCCGCCTTGGCCGGGATCAGGCGATGGGCGCTGAGGTTCAGGCCGGCGCCGAGCGCCATGGCCGCGTAGGCCGCTTCGATCGGGCCGATGTCGATCGGATCTTCCTTGGCGGGGAACTTGACGATCCATGCTTCGTGACCAGGCGCTATCTCGCCGTCGGACACCGAGATGGCGCCGTCGCCGTCGAAGCCCACATGAATTTTCGGCCGCGCGCCACCTGAGGCGCCTGCGAGGCCGGCCAGGGTGTCGGCCAGCGCGCCGTCTTCACCCGCCAGAATCTCAGCTGAGGCGGCTGCCAGTTCATCCAGGTTGAGGCTTTCAATGTCGTCCGGAGGCGCCGTGGCCGGCTCGAAGACCAGCGCGCCCCGGCCCTGATCGCCAACGAGAGCCAGCCGCTCCAGAGGCGTAAGCGTGTCGATATTGACGCCGAGCTTGCTCAGTCGCCTACGCATCAGCAATTGGCCCCAGCCTTCCGGCAGGCTGTCGGCCAAGAAGCCATGCAGCCCCTCGAACTCGCGGCTGCGGGCAGCCTGCAGACCGCGTTCCGGCGGGTACAGGAGCGGCGAGACCGGCAGGCCGGCGGCGATCACAGGTTCCTCCCATTCCAGCTGCGCCACGCGATCGGCCATGGCCAAGCGAGCAACCGGCAGGCGCGGCTTGGCCGCGTCGAAGGCGAGAGCCACCTTCAGGGGGACGCCGGGGGCGAGCCTCATGACGGACCGCTGCCGCGAGCTTTGGCGCGGGCGCGGACGGGCTTGGCGCCGGAATGGGCGCCTGCCTGACGCCTGAGAAGGTCATCGAGACTGGCCGCCGCCGGTTCGGGGAAAAGCGCCGTCAGCGCTTCCTCGCACCGCAGAGCGATCGCGGCTTTGATCAGGTCCTCGATTGAGGCCTTGCCCTCGGTCTCCAGGCGCCGCCAAGTCCGATAGGCGATACCGGAGCGTTGCGCGGCCTCTTGTTGGGGCAGGCCCATGGCCAAGCGCCGGACCTTGACCCGGTCGGCGAGTTCCTGCACCAACTCTGCGGACGTCTTCAACATTGTCCTTATATGGACAACTTAGCGCTATTTTGCAATCTAATTGTCCGTATGTGGCCAGTCATATGCGGCGGCCCGAAGGCCGCCGCTGACGCGGGCCTAAGCCCGCGCCTTGATCATGACGTGCCGGATGCCCTTCTCGGCCGCTTTCTGGCCGAGGTTGAGGGCTGGCCCGAAAGGCTTCATGCCTTCGCCACGCTGCGGGTTCAGCGTGTTTGCCAGGGTGAGGACACACACCGGCTCGAGTTCAAGCATCTCGTCGTTGGCTCGGAAAGGAGCCGCTCGCCCGTGCTTGTCGAAGTCGGCCTTGGCCAGGACCAGCGTGACGTTCTTGGACTTGGCCCACTTGATGGCAAGCTTCTCGGCGCCCTTGGCTCCAGTCGTGGCCAGAGCCATGTCGGGCCACTGGGTCTGGGCCCAGTTCAGGGCGTCGAAGATCCTGTTCGCGTCGTCCGCTGTATCGGCCATCGGCGAAGCTCGGAAGGCGATGATGGTCGCGCCGGGGTTGGTTGCGGCGTGTTTGCGGGCCTTTCTGGAACGGATGGCGTCCCGCGCTTCGATCAGAGCGGCCGTGGTGCGCGAGGCCTTCACGCTGCCCCTCCAGGGCGTCCAGACCTCGCCGGTCGCGGATGTGTAGCTGGCGGCGGCGGAGTCACGGACCAATTCAATCGCCATCGTGGCGACGTCCGCGGCGCGGGCTCTTCGGGTCGCTTCCTGCATCTCGGTATCGGCAATCTCCGATCCGTCGAAGTCGCGGCTGAGCCTGTTCAGGTCATCGCGAGCGCGGTCTGCCTCGCGTTCGATGCGCTGGCCCGCTGAGTGGAAGGCGCCGATCAAGGTCTCCGAAACAATCGACTGGAAGTCTTCCAGGGCGGTGTCGCTGAAGACATCGAGCACCTCGTTCATCAGGGCGTGC
>DATCFQ010000131.1:0-2236 GCA_036509495.1 Caulobacteraceae bacterium | reverse complement strand
GTCGGTGGAGGGGCCGGCCAGGGCCTTGGCGTCGGCCCCCTTGATCAGATGGCCCAGCCGCCTTTGCACCACCGCCCCGACGCGGGCCTCCTCGTCGGCCTCGCGGGTCTCGATCTTGACGATCTTGATGCCGTCCAGGCTCTCCATCACGGCGGTGGACAGGGCCGAGGTCTCGTCCATGGCCAGGCTGGCGGCGTCGCGAGTGCGGTTGACGAAGTGGCGCATCACCACCGCCACGATGGGCGCGATCACCAGCAGGAGCAGCGCCAGCATCGGATCCTCGATCACCATCACCACGCCCGAGGCGAAGGCGGTGAGCAGGTTCTGGGTGTAGTTGACCAGGCCCGAGGTAGCCGCCTCGCGGATCAGGCCGGCGTCATAGAGCACCGAGGAGACATAGGCCCCGGTGTGGGTCGAGCGCAGGCGCTGCAGGTCGGCGCGGACGAAGTGGCCGAACAGCTCCACCTGGATGTCGGCGACCAGCTGGTTGCCGATCCGGTTGGTCAGCACCGCCTGGATCAGCTGGGCCGCGCCCCGCACCAGCCCGATGGCGACGATGCCGAGCGGGACATAGACCAGGGCGTCGGGGTCCTTGTGCAGGAACAGCAGCCGCACCGCCGGCTCCATGGCCGCCGACAGCGCCGCGGTCAGCCCCCCGGCCACCGCCGCACACAACATGGTGGCGACGAAGCTGGTCATGTGCGGGCGCAGATAGGTGCGGAACACGCGCGCCATCAGCTGGCGGCGGTCTCTGGACCTGGTGGGGGGAAGGGCGGACGTCATCGTCGCCTGTGCGTCCTTGGGGCTCGCGAGTCGTGACAGGTGTCCGGGATCGTGACATCGGGGTCAAGGTTGCGCGGCGGGGCGATCGGGAGGCGGCTTGAGCGAATTCGACCTGTCCAGCCCGCTCGGCCGCGCCGGGGCCTATCTCAGTTCCCTCTGGGACGATCACGCCTATTTCCGGCTGCTGTTCCAGAACGCCCACTGGGTCGGCCCAAAGATGGTGCGCACCAACCAGCCCTGGCCATTCCAGCTGAAGGCCTGGAAGGCGCGCGGGATCAGGACGGTGCTGAACCTGCGCGACCGGCCCGAGAAGGCGCACTTCGCGCTGGAGGCCGATGCCTGCCAGCGGCTGGGGCTGAAGCTGGTGCGCTTCGAGATGGCCTCCCGCGAGGCCCCGACGCGCGAGCAGGTGCTGGGCGCCAAGCGGTTGTTCGAGACCATCGAGTATCCGTGCCTGATGCACTGCAAGTCCGGCGCGGACCGGGCGGGGGTGATGAGCGTGCTCTACGCCCACTTCCGGCTAGGCCTGCCGATCGCAGAGGCGGCGCGCGAGCTGTCGTTCCGCTACGGCCACATCCGCCACGGCGAGACCGGCGTGCTCGACTATGTCTTCCAGCGCTATCTGGAGGAGTCCGCCGGCGAGAGCTTCGAGAGCTGGGTCAGCCGACCCGATTACGACCGCGACAGGGTGAAGGCCGAGTTCGCCTCCCGCTGGTGGGGCGCTTTGCTGACCGAAAAGCTGCTCAGGCGGGAGTAGAGTCCTGAGGCTCGGGGTCCCGGCCGCCATAGCGGAAGCGTCCGAAGGCTTCGGCTGCCGCCGCCGCGAAGGGGCGCGGGCCGAGCTTCGCCTTCATCTTCTCGAAGGCCATCACCGCCTCGATGCCGCGCTCCAGATGGGCGCTGGCGGCGGCGGGGGTGTTGGACAGGCGCACGGCCAGGGTCGAGCTCAGCAGGGCCGCGAGGATCACCCGCTTGGAATAATGGTTGGCGTCGGTCGAGGTATCGCCCGCCCAGCGCCAGAGGATATCGGCGCTGGCCCAGGAGAGCCGCCCGCCGAGGGGCAGGTTCTGGGGTAGGGCCAGATAGCCCAGCAGGCAGCGCGACGCCGCCTCGGCGGCCACGGCCGCGTCCACCCGCGCCTCCACCCCCCGGGCGATGCGCTCGCGGATTTTCAGCTGGGCGGCGTCCACTGCGGCTAAGGCCGTCAGGGCGGCCTCGTCCTGGCGGTAGGAGTAGAGGGCCGCGAGGTCGCGCGCGCCGCCGGGCAGCAAAAGCTCGGTTTCGGGCGCCGACAGACCGACGGCCTCGCCGACGCGGCGCACCAGCCTGGAATTCCAGCCGAGTTCGGGCACCAGCGGCAGGGCCGCATCCAGCAGGCGGGATTCGGCGTCGGCGGCCCAGTCGGTTGAGTCTGCCATGGCTTCGATATAGTACCCGGTCCCTTCGCGCGCCA
>DATCFQ010000130.1:0-14865 GCA_036509495.1 Caulobacteraceae bacterium | reverse complement strand
GCTTCGCCGGCCGTGGCGCCGGTCGCCAGGGTGCCGTGGTTGCGCAGCATCTTCAGCGTCTTGTCGCCGAGGTCGCGGACCACCCGTTCGCGCTCGTCCAGGTGCAGGGCGATGCCCTCGTAGTCGTGGTAGGCGAGGTGCGGCAGCACCGCCATCGCATGCTGGGACAACGGCAAGAGCCCCTCGGCCTGGGCCGAAACCGCGACGCCCTGATCGGAATGCACGTGGATCACGAACCGCGCATCCTCGCGCGCGGCGTGCACCGCCGAATGGATCACATAACCGGCGGCATTGATGCCGAAGGCGCTCTCCATGACGATGTTGCCCTCAAGGTCGACCTTGACCAAGGATGACGCGGTGACCTCTTCGAAAAAGGCCCCGAAAGGGTTGATCAGGAAGTGATGTTCGGGCCCCGGCACGCGGGCGGAGATATGGGTGAAGATCATATCGTCCCAGCCCTCGAGCGCCACGAGACGATAGAGCGCCGCGAGATCGACGCGCGTGCGCCACTCCGCTTCGCTCACCCGCCCCCTGAGCGGCGCGATGCCTGCGAGATTGCCATCAGCCATGGTGGTTCCTCCGAAGCCAGCCTCGCGCCGGCGGCCGGAAGGGTCAAGCGCCGAGGCCGTCAGGTGCGGACGCGCGCCACGGCGTCGAGCCAGCGGGCGTAGGCGGCCTCACGGGCGTGGGCGTCCAGCCCCGGCGTCAGGGTCTCGCCCTGGGGCCGCGCGCCGGCTGCCTCTTCGATGCTGGAATAGACGCCGGCCTGCAGGCCCGCGAACAGGGCCGCGCCCAGGGCCGTGGTCTCCTGGAAGGTGACGCGGTGGACGCCCTGGCCGGTGAGATCGGCGAGACGCTGGGCGAACCAGGCGCTCTTGGCCATGCCGCCGTCGATGCGCAGCTCCGAGCCGGGGCCCAGGGCGTCAGGGGCGTCCGCACGCATGGCTTCCAGCAAGTCTCTGGTCTGCAGCGCGCTGGAATCGAACACGGCATGGGCGATCTCGGCGAGCCCCGAGTCGCGCGTCAGGCCGGACAGCGCGCCGCGGGCGTCGGCATCCCACCAAGGCGCGCCAAGGCCAGTGAAGGCCGGCACCAGCATGACGCCGTGGCCCTCGCGCGCCGACCGGGCCAGGGCCTCGACCGCGTGGGGACCGCCTTCGACCCCCAGCCCCTGCTCCATCCACTGGATCGCCGCCCCCGCCACGAAGATCGACCCCTCCAGGGCGTAGGTGGTCCGGCCGCCGAGGCGCGCCGCCACGGTGGTGAGCAAGCGGGAGCGGGACACCGGCCGCGTCTCGCCGGTGTGCAGCAGCAGAAAACAGCCCGTGCCGTAGGTCGCCTTCATCTGGCGGGCCCCGATGCAGCCCTGGCCCATCAGGGCGCCCTGCTGGTCACCGACCACGGCCCCGATGCGAACGGGCCGGCCGAGCAGGTCCGGCAGGGTTTCGCCGAAGTCGGCGGCGGTGTCGCGCACCTCCGGCAGCATCGCAGCCGGAACGGCGAACAGCTCCAGCATCCGGGGCGACCAGGCCTGGCGGGCAAGGTCGTAGAGCAGGGTCCGCGAGGCGTTGGTGGCGTCGGTCGCATGCACCTTGCCGCCGGTCAGCTTCCAGACCACCCAGGCGTCGATGGTGCCGGCCAGCAGCTCGCCGTGTTCGGCCCTGCCCCGCGCGCCCTCCACATGATCGAGGATCCAGGCGATCTTGGTGGCCGAGAAATAGGGGTCGATCAAAAGGCCGGTGACCTCGGCGACCTCGGCCTCCGCCGGCTTCAGCCGATCGCAGACCTGGGCGGTGCGACGGTCCTGCCAGACGATCGCCGGATGGATCGGACGCCCCGTGGCGCGGTCCCAGACCACCACCGTCTCGCGCTGGTTGGTGATGCCGATGGCGGCGACATCCGCAACGTCCCTGCCGGCGCTCGCCACCGCCTCGCGCAGCACCGCCGTGCAGGCGACGAAGATCTCTTCCGCGTCGTGCTCGACCCAGCCGTCGGCCGGATAGGACTGCCTGAGCGGCCGCGACGCCGTGGCCAGCGGCAGGCCGGCCCGATCGAACAGGATCGCGCGGGTGGAGGTCGTGCCCTGATCGAGGGCGAGCAGCAGCGGCTCCGCCATGGCGCTCATCGCCTTTCGCGCGTCAGACTGATGACTTTGAGGTTAAGCATGTTTTCATTACGCCGCGTGCAGTTTGCGACCTGATGCGCCCGTTCGGGAGACCGCTTTGAACATCGCCGGCCAAGCCGAACGCTTGATGAAGCTGGCCCAGGCGCGCGCGCCCGAGGAGCGCGAGCGGTTGCTCCTGGCGATCGCCGACCTGTGCGAAAGCGCCGATAGCGTGGGCGCACTCGACACCCAGGCTGTGCAGGCGCTGCTCAACGACATCTTCATGTGCCTCGTGGTCGAGGCCGAGCGCGAGATCCGTCGCCGGCTTGCCGAAAAGCTGGCGGGTGCGGCCTGGGCGCCCCGGGCGCTGATCAATGTGCTGGCGCTGGACGACATCGAGATCGCCCGGCCGATCATCGCCGCCAGCCCGGTGCTGCAGGACCGCGACCTGATTCGCCTGCTGGTCGAGGCGACCATCGAGCACCAGATCGAGGTGGCGCGCCGTCCGCGCATCGGCCCTCTGATCGTCGACGCCATCCTGACCCAGGAAGAACCGGCGGTGCTGACCGCCCTCGCCCGCAACGACACGGCCGACATCTCGGCCGACGGCATGCAGAGGCTGGTGACCGCCTCGAAGAAGATGCCTGCCCTGCGGCCGCCGCTGGTGCGCCACCCCCGCATGACCGGCGCCATGGCCGAACAGCTCTACGCCTGGGTCGGAACCAGCCTGAAGACCGCTATCGTCGCCCGCTTCGACATCGACGCCGAGGCGCTCGATCAGGTGGTCAGGGAGACCATCCGGGACATGCACGAGGGCTATCCGGCCGAGGACAAGCCCAAGACCTCCGGCGCCAAGTTCACCCCGGCGCCCACGCCCTCCAAGGAGCGGCAAGAGACCGAGCACCGCCTGATCGCCAAGCTGCACGACGCCGGGCAGCTGAGGCCCAGCTACCTGCTGCGCGCCCTGCGCGAGGGCAAGCTGTCGCTGTTCGAGGCCGCCCTGGCCAAGCTCGGCGGCTTCAGCGCCGATCAGGTCCACCTGGCCGTCATCTCGTCCCGGCCCGAGCTGCTGGCCCTGGCCTGCGTCGCCGTCGGCGTCGACCGCAGCGTCTTCCCCACCCTGCTCGCCCTGGTCAGGGATCTGAACGGCGGCCTGCCCTCCGGCGAGATGGAGGTGGCCAACCGGGCGTTCGGAGCCTTCGGCCCGCATCCGCATACCGCCGCGGCCACCGCCTTCCGCCACGCCCTGGCGGTTTGACAAGCCCGCCGCGGGACATCTTTGTTCGCCCGATGAGCCAGGACAGCTTGCGTCTCGCCTTCATTGCGAGCGATCGGCCCGAGGCGCAGGAGGCGCTCGCACGCCTCCAGGCCCGCTACGGCCAGGCCGACCTCGCCGACGCCGAGGTCATCGTCGCCCTGGGCGGCGACGGCTTCATGCTGGAGACCCTGCACCGGACCCTGCGCCAGGTCCCGCCGATCTACGGCATGAACTGCGGCTCGGTCGGCTTTCTGATGAACGACTTCCAGGAAGACGGCCTGGCCGAGCGGATCGGGGCCGCCGAGAAGGCGATCATCCATCCCCTGGCCATGTCGGCGGTCGACCGGGCCGGCAAGGCCTGGAACGCGCTGGCCATCAACGAGGTCTCGCTGCTGCGCCAGACCCACCAGACGGCCAAGCTACGCATCCTGATCGACGGCAAGGAGCGCATCGGCGAGCTGGCCTGCGATGGCGTCATGGTCGCCACCCCGGCGGGGTCGACCGCCTACAACCTTTCCGCGCACGGCCCGATCATCCCACTCGGCGGCCGGGTCCTGGCCCTGACTCCGATCAGCGCCTTCCGGCCCCGGCGCTGGCGCGGCGCCCTGCTCAGGCACACGGCGAAGGTGCGCATCGAAGTGCTGGAGCCCGACAAGCGGCCGGTCAGCGCCGTGGCCGACAACTACGAGGTCCGCGAGGTCGCCAGCGTCGAGGTGGCCGAGAACCGCCAGGTCCGTCTGGCCATGCTGTTCGATGCCGGCCGCAGCCTGGAGGAGCGGGTGCTCGCCGAACAGTTCTCGGTGTGAAGCATCGTCCCGGTTTGCACCAGTTGTTAAGGCGATTGCTCCAGGCTCTACCGAAACGCGACGTCAGCGTCGCATAGAGTGAGGAACAGGCCGTGGGCGATTCCAATCAAGCTCAGGTGATTCCGCCTTCGAACAATCTGAAGCTGAAAGTCGGAGGCGGCCGCTTCAGCCTGGACGCCGATTCGATCGCACGCGCCGAAGCAGCGCTGAAGAGCCTGTCCGGTCAGTTCGCTCAATGGATGCAGGACGAGCTGGTCAAGCTCGACGCCGCCCGCGCCGAGATCCGCAGCAAGGGACTGACGCCTGAAACCGCCGAGGGCCTCTACATGCGCGCCCACGACCTGAAGGGCCTGGGCGCCACCTATGAATTTCCGCTGGTCACCCGCATCGCCGCCTCGCTCTGCCGGCTGATCGACGAACCGGCCACGCGCATGGCCGCGCCGCTGACCCTGGTCGACGCCCACATCGATGCGATCAAGGCCGTGGTGCGCGACGACATCAAGTCCGAGGACCACCCGATGGGCCGGGCGATCTCCGAAGAACTCGAGACCAAGACCCGCGATCACCTGAAGTAGCGCCGCGGGGGACTCCGCCGCCGCAGCCGGATGCGATTCGGCCGCGCGATTCATTGGGGCTTGTAATTAGGTGATTGCCTAATTAGGATTTTGCCTATGAACTTGGTGTTCAAGGCCCTCGCCCATCCCGTCCGCCGCAGCATCGTCGCCATGCTGCGCAAGGGTCCCATGGGCTCGGGCGACATTGCCGCGGCCTTCGACATGGCCTGGCCCACCGTCACCGGCCACCTCGCCGCCCTCAAGGACGCCGGCCTGGTCGACGCCGAGAAGGAAGGGACCTCGGTCCGCTACAGGCTGAACATCTCCGCCGCCGAGGAGGCGGTGAGCTTTCTTATGGAACTCATGGGCGCTGGAGCGCACGCCGCCGAGCCCAAGGCCCCCCCCGAGGAGAAGCAATCATGACCTCATCCGATTCACGGCCTCGCCGGGATCCGCTGGACCTGGTCGCGGGCCTCGTCGTCGTCGCCATGCTGGCCCTGGGCGCCTGGCTCTGGCGCGATGGACCCCTCGGGCCGCTGCCGATGCACTTCGACGTGCATGGCGCGGTCGACCGCTGGGGCGACCGAGCCAGCCTCGCCGAAGTGGTGGCGGCCACCGCCATCGGTTTTGCGTGCGTCTACGGCATCCTGATCTGGATGGGGCGGGCGCTTGCCCCCGACGCCCCCGGTCGCCGAGGGCTGAGAGCGACAGGACTGATCATGGTCTGCTTGGCCATAATGATCGCCGGAATTTCGACGGCGATGGCCTATGGCGACTTCAGCGCGCCCCAGGGCAGCGGGCGACGGCTGATGACGGCGCTGCTGGCGCTGCTGTTTCTCGTTGTCGGAGCCCTGATGGGCAAGGCTGGCCCCAACCCGTTCGTCGGCATGCGCTCCTATTGGACGTTCAAGAGCCGCCACGCCTGGGACAAGTCCAACCGCATGATGGGACGGCTGTACTTCTGGATCGGCGCAGCCGCCCTGATCGCCGCGCCGTTCCTGGATCCCGGCACGGTCACCCCAGCCCTGGTCACCGCCATCCTGCTCGCCACCGCGGCGTCGTTCATCGAGGGCCTGCGCGCCTGGCGGGCCGACCCGGAACGTCACCTCCCTTAGGAGCCCGCCGATGTCTCCGATCCGCATCACCCTTCTGCTCTCAGCCTTCGCGAGTGTCGCCATGGCCGCCCCCTCGGAAACCGAAATCCAGGCGCCCGGCCCGATGGGGCCGCTCGAGGGCGCCATGGTCCAGCCCGAGCATCCCGGCGCGCCGGTGGTGCTGATCATCCCGGGCTCTGGCCCGACCGATCGGGACGGCAACAATCCGGCAGGCGTCAAGGGCTCGACCTATCGCCTGCTCGCTCAGGGCTTGGCGGCCAAGGGCGTCGCCTCGGTCAGGATCGACAAGCGCGGCATGTTCTCCAGCGCCGCGGCCGTCCCCGACCCCAACAATGTGACGATGGAAGCCTATGCCGACGACGTGCACGCCTGGGTCGCCTCGATCCGCAAGGCGACCGGCGCCCCTTGCGTCTGGGTGCTGGGCCATAGCGAAGGCGGCCTGGTCGCCCTCGTCGCCGCGCAAAAGCCGCAGGGGATCTGCGGGCTGGTGCTGGTCTCCGGGCCCGGCCGGCCGCTCGGGATCATCCTGCGCGAGCAGCTCCGCACCAATCCCGCCAATGCGCCGCTGTTGGCCGAGGCCGAAGCGGTGCTCGCCTCGCTCGAG
The DNA here is from genome assembly GCA_036509495.1 of Caulobacteraceae bacterium. Classification (GTDB taxonomy): domain Bacteria; phylum Pseudomonadota; class Alphaproteobacteria; order Caulobacterales; family Caulobacteraceae; genus JANWHQ01. Next base: position 8,424 of record DATCFQ010000130.1, on the reverse strand, counting down.
GCGGGCAAGCGGGTCGACGTGACGGGGATGAATCCGGCTCTGCTGCCGCTGTTCGCACCGCAGGTGCAGGGCTACTGGATCGACATGGCGAATCTCGATCCGGCCAGGCTGATCGCGTCCTACGGCGGCCCGGTGCTGATCGTGCAGGGGGACAAGGACATCCAGGTCTCCCTCACCGACGCCGAGCGGCTTCACGCCGCCGACCCCCGCGCCCGCCTGGCCGTGCTCCCCGGAATCAATCACGTGCTCAAGGCCGTCGCGTCGGACGATCGGGCGGCGAACATGGCCACCTATGTGAACCCAGACCTGCCGCTGGGGCCCGGGGTGGTCGACACCATCGCCGACTTCGTGCACGCCTCCCACTGAACGTGGCGCGGACCGGCGCGGGCCCCTCGACGGTCAAGGGACTGGACTTTCTCGCCGATGAGGTCCATATGCAGCCCACGCTCATTGATTTGGGCGTGCGGTGCAGTGGGCCGCGTGGTGGGTCGAGAACGACCCCTTCGCCCTCGCGCCTTTTCTCCCCATAGGACGCCTGATTCACGCGGGGCGTTTACACCCGCCCATCCGTGAGCGCGCCGTATCCGGCAGCGCTGCGTTTGCGCATATCGAAAAGAAAGCTTCACAAGTGACTGAATTCAAAGACCTGGGCCTCTCCAGCGGCCTGCTCGCGGCTGTGCGTAAGCAAGGCTATGAGACGCCCACGCCGATCCAGGCTCAGGCCATCCCGCCTGTGCTGGCCGGCCACGACCTGCTGGGCGTCGCCCAGACCGGCACCGGCAAGACCGCCGCCTTCGCCCTTCCCCTGCTGCATCGCATGCTGGAGAATCGCCGCCGGCCCAGCCGCGGCTGCTGCCGCGTGCTGGTGCTCTCGCCGACCCGCGAGCTGGCCCAGCAGATCGCCGAAAGCTTCAAGACCTATGGCGCCGGCTCGGGCATCACGGTCGCCGTCTTCGTCGGCGGCGTGAAGTACGGCGCCCAGATCAAAGCGGCCGGCCCCGGCGTCGACGTGCTGGTAGCCACCCCCGGCCGCCTGCTCGACCACCTGCAACGCGGCACCATCCGCCTGGACGAGGTCGACACCTTCATCCTGGACGAGGCCGACCAGATGCTCGACCTGGGCTTCGTCGAACCGATCCGCAAGGTGATCCGCAAGCTGCCGAAGGAGCGGCAGAACCTGTTCTTCTCGGCCACCATGCCGCCGTCCATCGCCGCCCTGGCCGCCGAGATCCTGCGGAATCCGAAGGAAGTCCGCGTCACGCCCCAGGCGACCACCGCCGAGCGGGTCAATCAGCGGATTCTGCACGTGGAAGCCACGGGCAAGAAGGATCTCCTGCTCGACATCGTCGCCCCTCGCGAGGTGAAGCGCGTGCTGATCTTCACCCGCACCAAGCGCGGCGCCGATCGCGTGGCCAAGTTCCTGGAGGTCGGCGGCATCGAAGCCGCCGCCATCCACGGCGACAAGAGCCAGGGCCAGCGGGAACGGGCGCTCGCCGCCTTCAAGACCGGCAAGGTCAAGGCGCTGGTCGCCACCGACATCGCCGCCCGCGGCATCGACGTCGATGCGGTCAGCCATGTGATCAATTTCGAGCTGCCCAATGTGGCCGAGGCCTATGTCCACCGCATCGGCCGCACCGCGCGCGCCGGGGCCGAGGGCTCGGCCATCAGCCTCTGCGACGGGACAGAGATCGGCATGCTGCGCGAGATCGAGAAGATCACCCGCCAGAACATTCCGTCCGAGGACCGCCGCGCCGACCAGAGCCGGCCCCTCACCCCCGCCAAGGCCGAGGGGTCCAGCAAGCCGGGCCACCGCGGACGCGGCCGACGCCCCGGGCCGCCTCAAGCCGCCCATGCTGCGCCGGGCGGGTACAAGGGCCGCTCGTTCGGATCCGGGGGCCGCCGCAACGGCCGCGCCGCTCGAGTCTGATTCCAGCATCTGGAGCGTGATGGCCGCCGAAACCGCAGACACCATCACGCTCTAATGCCTCTCGCTGGCGGACTTCGCCTCGGGCCACGCGCCCGAGGCGCTCGCCTGGCGCTCCAGACTGTCGGCCAGCAGGTCCCACTCCTCCGCCAGGCGGAGGTAGGAGTCCCGCATCTGAGCGAACTTGGTTTCCGCTGCGAGCATTTCCATCTCGGACGCCCGCTTGCGGTAAAGGTTGATGTGGTCGATCCGTGACATGGCGTCGACCTAACCAATGATATTGCAGAAGGTTGCCAACGCCGAGCTTGGGTTCTTCTTGACGAATTCGCCCCTGAGGTGGTTTTGCCTTGGCAAGTCTGAGCCATCCGGGGCGTCAATTCACCGGCGATCCCTGCCAGATCGACCTTACCGCGCTTAGGCCCTGGCCGGTGCGCCCCCTCGCCGCTCGGCCAGCGCGACCACGGCGACGCCGCCCAGGGTCGCCGCCGCCCCGGCCAGCAGCCGTCCGGTGATCACGTCGCCGAAGAACGCCACACCGAGCACCGCGCTGACCAGCGGCGTGGTCAGCAGATAGGGGGCGAAGCGGCCCGCCTGCCGCCGCTGGACCAGCCAGAACAACGCTACCGTCGCCAACACCGAGGACACCGCGCCAGCATAGATGAGGCTGGCCCAGACCAGCGGACTGGCGGCCTGGGCCTGCTGGACCAGATGCGGTTCGGTGGTGAAGGCGGCCGCCAGCAGCACCGGGGCGGCGACCAGCGAGCAGCAACCCTGGACCTTCAGCGCCGGCGTCGGCTGCAGCCGACGCACCAGAACCGTGCCCAGCGCCCAGAAACAGCTGGCGACCAGCCCCACCAGCACGGCGTCGACGTCGGCGGCGGCGCGCGGATCCAGCGTCATGAAACCCACCCCGGCGAAGGCCAGGGCCATGCCGAAAAGCGCCGAGCGCGGCGCCGCCTCGCCCAGGATCAGCCAGGAGAACAGCGCCGCCAGCGGAATCCACAGCTGCAGCGACACGCTGAACAGGCTGAGATTATGGGCCAGGGCGAAGCCGGTATAGACGAGGCCGAAGTGGATCGGCCCCATGATCAGCACCACCGGCAGGAAGCTCTTCCAGGCCGGAAACGGCGGCTTGATGAAGGGAAACAGCAGCACCAGGGCCACGGCGAAGCGCACCCCGCCCACGAACAGCGGCGGCAAGGCGGCCGTGGCGAACTTGCCGGCGGCGTTGTTCACGCCCCAGACCACCACCACCAGCCAGATCGCGCCCCATTCGGTCGGCGTCAGCGGGGAATCGGAGCTACGGGCCATACGGCCGAGCTAACCCGGCCCGGGGCCGGGCGACAATGCAGGACGTCCCCAGCGCGGCGCAGCCCGAAGGCTGCGCCGCCCCAGTCAGGGCCGACTAGCCCGGAGGAGGCGTGACCGGAGCGCCGGCGGCGGGGGAACTCACCGGCGGGATCGTGGCGGACGGCGCCGCAGGACTCACGGACGGGACTAGCGAACTGGCCGCCGGGGGCGCCGCCGCGTCGGGCGTGGCCGAGTCGGGCTGGCCAGCCTTGTGCTTCTTCTTCTTGGACGGCGTGGCGTTGTAGCCGGTGCTCGGGGTCGAGGCCCCGGCATTGACCGATCCGTTCGCGCCAGCCGCCGGCGTGGAAGCGCCGGCCGAGCCGCTCGCGCCCACAGTGGGATTGGCAAGCGTCGTGCTGGTCGTCCCGCTGGCGCCCGTCGTGGCGCCGACAGGGCCGGCCGCGGCGCCGGCCCCAGCCGAGCCCGACTGGGCGAAGGCGATGGATCCGCCGCCGATGAGCAGAGCGCCCGCAGCGACGAGGGCAAGGTTCGTGTGTCTCATCTCTCGTCCTTCCTGGAGGGACCGCCCCTAATGGCAGTCCCCTTCAGAACAACGCCGGCGCGAGCCGGGTTCCGAGAAATGAGCTTCCGTAAGCATTTGTGAGGTTAACTGCAGAGCTTTGCCGAGTATCCGCAACAGCCTGGGCGTGATCGGCTTGATATGTCGCCGCGTTGTTATTAGGGCTAAGGTTGAAATCTCGCCTTCATCTCCAGCCCCCTGTCACAACACTGTGATCTGTCGCGCGCGATCAGCTAGAACGGGATCTCGTCATCGAGATCGGCGCTGAAGCTTTCGCGCGGACCGGAAGGCTGGGTCCGCTGGAAGCCGCCGCCCGCGGAACCATAGTCCTCTCCCCCGGCGCTGGCGCCGCCGCCTTCGCCGCGCCCGTCCAGCATGGTCAGCTCGCCGCGGAATTTCTGCAGCACCACCTCGGTGGAGAACTTCTCCACGCCCGCCTGGTCGGTCCATTTGCGGGTCTGGATGGAGCCCTCGAGGTAAACCTTGGCGCCCTTCTTCAGATAGCTCTCGGCCACCTTGACCAGATTGTCATTGAAGATGACCACCCGGTGCCACTCGGTCTTTTCCTTGCGTTCGCCCGAACTCTTGTCGCGCCACGTCTCGGAGGTGGCGACCGACAGGTTGGCCACCCGGTCGCCCGAGTTGAGCGTGCGGATCTCTGGATCCTTGCCCAGGTTGCCGATCAGGATGACCTTGTTGACGCTGCCCGCCATCGTATTTCTCTCTTCGCTTCCGTGGAATCCCGGCCTTCGGCCGCCGGGGGCGAACGTAGACGCACCCCGCTACCGCATCAATCCGTTCTCTAAATGTTCCTGTTAACGAGTCAAGTCGGTAGCCGGATCTCGCTCGTTCTCCAGTTCGTCAAATCTCCCCGAGCCTCGAGCCGCCCAGCCTCCACGAGCACCCCGATTTCGGCGGCGGTCTGCTCGACTTGGACTTCCGAAGAGGTACCCTGATCAACCTCAGCGATGATCATGGCCACCTTGCGCCAGCGGGACGCCGCCAAGCTGAGGATCAGCTCTGTCAAGCCACTGGCCATATGACCACCCTATGCCGAGGGCGCGGAACAAAGAAGCCGCCCCTTTCGGAGCGGCTTCCCTGAAGCGCCTCAGTGATCGGAACTGTCAGCTGAACTTGTGCGCCAGCACCGCCAGCAGCAGCAGGGCGACGATGTTGGTGATCTTGATCATCGGGTTCACCGCGGGACCCGCGGTGTCCTTGTAGGGGTCGCCGACGGTGTCGCCGGTGACGGCGGCCTTGTGGGCTTCGGAGCCCTTGCCGCCGAAGGCGCCCTCTTCGATGTACTTCTTGGCGTTATCCCAGGCGCCGCCGCCCGAGGTCATGGAGATGGCCACGAACAGGCCGGTGACGATCACCCCCATCAGCATGGCGCCCAGCGAGGCGAAGGCCTCGGCCTTGCCGGCGATCCAGTTGATGACCACGAACAGCACGATCGGCGAGGCCACCGGGAGCAGGCTGGGCAGGATCATCTCGCGGATGGCCGCCTTGGTCAGGATGTCCACGGCCCGCGCGTAGTCGGGCCTGGCGGTGAAATCCATGATCCCCGGGATCTCGCGGAACTGGCGGCGCACCTCCTCGACCACCGCGCCGGCGGCGCGGCCGACCGCGGTCATCGACAGGCCGCCGAACAGGAACGGCAGGAGGCCGCCGAACAGCAGGCCGACCACCACGTAGGGGTTGGAAAGGTCGAAGGCGATCTGTCCGGAAAGGCCCGAGAAGAACGGGAAGTTGGCCGCGTTCTCGGGATCCGAGAAGAACTTCAGGTCCTGGGTGTAGGCCGCGAACAGCACCAGGGCGCCCAGGCCCGCCGAGCCGATGGCGTAGCCCTTGGTGACCGCCTTGGTGGTGTTGCCGACCGCGTCCAGGGCGTCGGTGGAGATCCGGACCTCCTTGGGCAGGCCCGCCATCTCGGCGATGCCGCCGGCGTTGTCGGTGACCGGTCCGAAGGCGTCCAGCGCCACCACGAAGCCGGCCAGCGACAGCATGGTGGTGGTGGCCACCGCGATGCCGAACAGGCCCCCCAGCTTATAGGTGATGATGATGCCGGCGATGATCACCAGGGCCGGAAGCGCGGTCGACTCCAGAGAGACGGCCAGGCCTTGGATCACGTTGGTGCCGTGCCCGGACGCCGAGGCGCGGGCGATCGACTTCACCGGCTTGAAGCCGGTGCCGGTGTAGTACTCGGTGATGACCACGATCAGGGCGGTGACGGCCAGGCCGACCACGCCGCAGCCGAACAGGGCGTTGGCGCTGACCGCCTGGTCCTGGACAATGACCCCGTCCGGCGCCAGCCGGTGCACCACGAAGTAGACCGCGATGATCGACAGCACGCCGGTCACGATCAGGCCTTTATAAAGCGCGCCCATGATGTTGCGCGTCTTGCCCAGCTTCACGAAGAAGGTGCCGACGATCGAGGTGATGATGCAGACGCCGCAGATGGCCAGCGGCAGCAGCATCATCGGTCCGACCGAATCGGTGCCGCGGAAGAAGATGGCCGCCAGCACCATGGTGGCGACCGTGGTCACCGCATAGGTCTCGAACAGGTCGGCCGCCATGCCGGCGCAGTCGCCGACATTGTCGCCGACGTTATCGGCGATCGTGGCCGCATTGCGGGGGTCGTCCTCGGGGATGCCGGCTTCGAGCTTGCCCACCATGTCGCCGCCCACGTCGGCGCCCTTGGTGAAGATGCCGCCGCCGAGACGGGCGAAGATGGAGATCAGCGAGGCGCCGAAGCCCAGGGCCACCAGCGAGTCGATGGCGTCGCGGCTGGTCGGGTCCAGCCCCATCGGGCCGGTCAGGATCCAGAAGTAGACCGACACGCCCAGCAGGGCGAAGCCGGCCACCAGCATGCCGGTGACGGCGCCGGAGCGGAAGGCGACGCTGAGGCCCTTCTCCAGGCTCTCGGAAGCGGCCTGGGCGGTGCGGACGTTGGCCCGCACCGAGATCAGCATCCCGACATAGCCGGCCGCGCCCGAAAGCACCGCTCCGATGAGGAAGCCGAGCCCCGCTCGCCAGCCGATCAGGAAGGCCAGCACCACCAGCACCACCACGCCCACCATGGCGATGGTCGTGTATTGGCGGCGCAGATAGGCCTGGGCCCCCTCCTGGATGGCCGCGGCGATCTCGCGCATGCGGTCGGTGCCGGTGGGCTCGCGCATCAGAGCGCTGGCCTGCAGGATTCCGTAGAGCACCGCCAAGGCCCCTGCGGCGATGACTAGCCCAAGAATGAGATTCATTGTGTCGGCGCCCCTTTGGTCCAGCAGAACGGCCGCGCAATGGCCGGTCAGGGCGCCGAATCAATCCTGAACTCAGGGGTTCGGACGGCGCCCGAAAAAAAGTCGCGGGAAAATGGCAAAACTGCCTCGCCTATGCAACCGGCGCCGAGCGGCGAATTTATCGTCGCGGCGGCGCGGTCGGCCTGGGAAGGTTCGCGGTGTGCTGGGCTTGCTCGCGCACGACCTGCACCGACACCACCATTCCGGGCCCCGCGAGCGCCGCGGTGTCGCGTAGAACCGCCGCTTTCAGCTTGTCGTCGTCGAGGACGGCATAGTTGTCGGGGCGCACGAACGGCGTGCGGTGACCGGCGCGGACCAGGGCGTCGCGGAAGTAGGGCTCCTTCGCCCGCATTTGCGGCGCGTCGGCGCTCGGCGACAGCTTGAGGCGCAAGGTGACGAAGATGTAGTTGACCAATTGCCCGCCCACCACGATCGGCAGCGCCACCGGCGACATCAGCACGGTCGAGCCGGTCGTCGGGGCCGGGGCTTCGGCGGCGACGGCCGGGCCCGCGAGGCAAACCGTGGCGACAAAGGCGAAGGCGGTTGAACGCATGCCAGGAGCATCGGCCGCTTTGGTGAACGGCGCGTTGACCTAACCGTGCCGCCAGCCGGTCTGGCCGATTTCCAGGTCGCGGCCGTCACAGGTGACCTGCACCCCCTCCCCGTCCATGGCCACGCCGATCTCAGTCAGGGCGACGCCAGCGGCTTCGGCCTCGGCGATCAGGGGCTCCACATCCTGCGGCGCCGCGGTCATCACCAGCTCATAGTCGTCCCCGCCGGTCGCCAGCGCCGCCAGGGCCCGGGTTCGGTCCGGCTGGCGCTCCAGCCACGCCGTGGCAGGTTCGGAGACCGGCAGGCGATCCAGCTCCAGACGCAGGCGAACGCCGGAGGCGCCGGCGACGTGGCCGGCGTCGGCCACCAGTCCGTCCGACACGTCCGCCGCCCCGCCGGCGCGGGCGCGCAGGGCCTGGATGAGTTCGAGCCGGGGTTCGGGCAGCCGGTAGCGGCCGGCCAGCCAATCGGCTGCGTCGGGCGGGACCAGCCCGTCCAGCTCGCCGCTGGCCGCCTTCAGCCCCAGCCAGCCATCGCCGATCGTCCCCGAGACCAGCACCCGATGGCCGGGCCGTGCGGCGGAGCGGCGGACCATGGCGCCGGAGGGCGTCCAGCCCAGGATGGTCAGCGACAAAGTCAGCGGCCCGGACGTCGAGACGGTGTCGCCGCCCAGCAGGGTGACGCCGAAGCGCGCCTGATCTTCCGCCAGGCCAGCGGCAAATTGCTCCCGCTCCCTCCAGCCGCAGCCCGGTGGCCAGGCGACGGCGAGGAAATAGCCGTAG